>JBHEMB010000139.1:0-5376 GCA_046262855.1 Mycobacteriales bacterium
CGGCGGTGCCGGTCTGCGCCACGCGGCCCTCGAGGGCACGGGCCATGGCCTGGTGGCCGTAGCAGATGCCGAACGTCGGGACGCCCGTGTCGAAGAAGCCGGCGGGCACCTGCGGCGCACCCTCGGCGTACACCGAGGAGGGACCGCCGGAGAGGATCACCGCCTTGGGCGCCCGCGCGCGGATCTCGTCGGCCGTGATGGTGTGGGGGACGATCTCGGAGTACACGTTGCACTCGCGGACCCGGCGCGCGATCAGCTGTGCGTACTGGGCGCCGAAGTCGACGACGAGAACGGTGTCGAAATCCGCGTGTGGTGATGCTGTCACCTCGGCAATCCTAGCGGTCATGACCCTGCCGCTGGACGCCCTCGCCCGGCAACGCGCCGCCACGGCCTCGGTCTGGCGCGCCGACATCGCCACCAGGCCTCGCGGCGACTGGGCGCAGCTGCGCGACCTGGTCCTGCACACGACCGGAATACCGGTCCGCCACTGGAACGGGGCGCACGTGACCGGGCAGGAGCCCGACCTACCAGCGGCTCGCTCATGGTTCGCGCAGCGGGGCATGCCCTGGGCCTACCTGGTCCCCGAAGAGCTGCCCTTCGCGCCGCCGACCGAGCTGCTCACCGAGCAAAGGGTCATGCTGCGCAACCTCGAAGACCTGCCACCGATGCCTGAGCTCGAGCTGCGGTGGGACGACGGCCACGGCGCCGCGGCCGTGCAGGAGCAGGCGTTCGGGGACGAGCTGGCGCGCGAGTTCGTGCTGCCCAAGCTGGTCAACGAGGCCTGCGCAGTCGTCACGGCGTACGACGGTGGGCCGGTGTCGACTGCCACGCTGGTCGCGGTCGACGGCGTCGCCGCCGTCTACGGGGTGGGCACGCTCCCGACGTACCGAGGACGCGGGCTCGGACGGGCTGTCACCCTGGCGGTCCTGCACGAGGGCCGACGGCGCGGCTGCGACCTGGCGTTCCTCAACCCGAGCGAGCTCGGCTACCGCGTCTACGCGGGCCTGGGGTTCGTGGACGCGCCGGGATGGCGCGTGCACGCCCCGCTCTGAGGCCGCGCAGAGCGTCGAGAGCGCCGCACCCTGTGCTCCGGTGCGGCGCCCCCGACGTGGCAGGCGTGGCCCCCCGACCGACGTCCCGCCGTTGTGGAAGCGCCGCCCCCGCAACGCTTCCGGCACCATTGCGGCACAGAACGTCGCGCGTGAAAAGGTAGGTGTCAGGCAGCCGACAGGGATTTGCCCAACAGCAACAGCAAGCCCGGCAGAGTCAGCTGGAGAAGGTCCCGAGGCCCTGCGCGCGCTGCAGGTCCTTGCCCTCGGTCTGCAGCGCCGGCGCGACCATGACCTCGACCTTCTGGAACTCCTTGATGGAGCTGTAGCCGGTCATCGCCATGGCCCGGCGGAGCCCGCCGAAGATGTTCGTGGCGCCGTCGTCGGTGTTCGCCGGACCGACGAGGATCTCCTCGAGCGTTCCCACCGGTTCGGTGCGGATCCGGGTGCCGCGCGGCAGCACAGGGTGGTGGCTCGCATGGCCCCAGTGCCAGCCGCGGCCGGGCGCCTCGGCGGCCCGCGCCAGTCCGCTGCCCATCATCACCGCGTCGGCACCCATCGCGATGGCCTTTGCCACGTCGCCGCCGGTCTTCATGCCGCCGTCGGCGATCACGTGCACATAGCGACCGCCGGACTCGTCGAGGTAGTCGCGGCGGGCGCCGGCGGCGTCCGCGATGGACGTCGCCATCGGGACGCCGAGGCCGAGGATGGCGCGGGTCGTGTTGGCCTGACCCGGCCCGACCCCGACGAGGACGCCGGCCGCCCCTGTTCGCATCAGGTGCAGGGCCGACTGGTACGTCGCGCAGCCGCCGACGATGACGGGGACGTCGAGCTCGGCGATGAACCGCTTGAGGTTCAGCGGCTCTGACCGCGTCGAGACGTGCTCGGCCGACACGACCGTGCCCTGGATGACGAACAGGTCGACGCCTGCGTCGATGACGGTCTGCGCGAACTGGACCGTCCGCTGCGGTGTCAGGGCCGCAGCCACCGTCACCCCCGAGTCGCGGATCTGCTTGACCCGCGCGGAGATGAGGTCGGCCTTGATGGGCTCGGCGTAGACCTCGCGCATCCGCTCGACGGCGCGGTCCGCGGGCAGCGACGCGATCTCCTCCAGAAGCGGCTCGGGATCGTCATACCGGGTCCACACGCCCTCGAGGTCGAGGACGCCGAGCCCCCCGAGCCGGCCGAGAGCCACCGCCGTGTCGGGGCTGACGACGCCGTCCATGGGGCTTGCCATGAGTGGCAGCTCGAAGCGGTAGGCGTCGATCTCCCAGGCCAGGCTGACGTCCTCGGGGTCGCGGGTGCGCCGCGAGGGGACGATGGCGATGTCGTCGAACCCGTAGGCCCGGCGGCCGGACTTGCCGATGCCGATCTCGATCTCAGCCATCAGTTCCCCGAGTAGTTCGGTGCCTCGACGGTCATCTGGATGTCGTGCGGGTGCGACTCCTTCAGCCCCGCAGCGGTGATCCGCACGAACTGGCCCTTCTCCTGAAGCTCCGGGACGGTCTCGGCGCCCACGTAGTACATCGACTGCCGCAGCCCGCCGACGAGCTGGTGCGCGACGGCGGACAGCGGGCCGCGGTACGGCACCTGCCCCTCGACGCCCTCGGGGATGAGCTTGTCGTCACTGTTGACATCGGCCTGGCTGTAGCGGTCCTTGCTGAAGGACTTCTGCTCCCCGCGGCTGCTCATCGCCCCCAGCGACCCCATGCCGCGGTAGGTCTTGAACTGCTTGCCGTTGGTGAACACCAGCTCGCCCGGCGACTCCTCGACCCCCGCCAGCAGGCTGCCGAGCATGACGCTGTCGGCGCCCGCGACGATGGCCTTGGCGATGTCGCCGGAGTACTGCAGGCCGCCGTCACCGATCACCGGCACCCCCGCCGGCTTGCAGGCGCGGGCCACCCATGCGATGGCCGTGACCTGCGGAACACCCACCCCCGCAACCACCCGCGTTGTGCAAATTGAACCCGGTCCGACCCCGGCCTTGACGCCATCGGCCCCCGCATCGACAAGTGATCGAGCACCTTGCTCAGTCGCGACATTGCCGCCGATGATGTCGACGTGGGCGGCTGCGGACTCCGCCTTGAGCGCGGCGACCATGTCGAGCACCCCTTTGCCATGCCCCTGGGCCACGTCGACGACGATCGCGTCCACGCCGGCATCCACCAGCGCCATGGCCCGTTTGAAGGCGTCGCCGTGGAAGCCGATCGCGGCGGCCACCCGGAGCCGGCCGTCGGCGTCCTTGGTGGCGAGTGGGTACTGGCCCTTCTTCACGAAGTCCTTGACCGTGATCAGGCCCTTGAGATGCCCGGCGCCGTCGACGATCGGCAGCTTCTCGACCTTGTTGCTCGACAGCAGCTCGAGGGCCGCCTCGGTGGTGACCCCGACGGGCGCGGTGATCAGCGGCATCGGTGTCATGACCTCGCGCACCGGCCGGTGCTTGTTGCTCTCGAACCGCATGTCGCGGTTGGTCACGATCCCGAGCAGCACGCCGTTCGGGTCGACGACCGGAGCGCCACTGATGCGGTAGCGGCCGCAGAGCCGGTCGACGTCCGCCAGGGTGTCGTCCGGGGAGCACGTCACCGGGTTGGTGACCATGCCGGCCTCGGACCGCTTCACGAGGTCGACCTGCGCGGCCTGGTCCTCGATCGACAGGTTGCGGTGCAGCACCCCGATGCCGCCCTGCCGCGCCATCGCGATGGCCATCCGGGCCTCGGTGACGGTGTCCATCGCGCTGGACAGCAGCGGGATGTTGAGCTCGATCCGCTTCGACAGCCGGGTCCGGGTGACCGCCTCGGCCGGGTTGACGTCACTCAGCCCGGGGAGCAGGAGCACGTCGTCGAAGGTGAGCCCGATGGGCGCGACCAGGCCCCCGTACGTGTCGTCGTTGACAGGGTCCATGAGGCTGCTCCCGGCCGCGTTGGAGGAAGCAACCCATCCTAGTCGCTGCGGCACCGCGCCCACCGCCGTCCCAGGAGCCATGATCCACGGGGACGTTGCGCACTCTCAGGTGCCCGGATCGTGCGTCAACTCTCCGTGGATCACCTGCAGGGGAGCGCTGGTACGGCGCAAGCGCGACTAGCTGACGAGACCGCGTCGGAAGCCGAGGGCGACCGCCTGGGCGCGATCGTTGACGCCGAGCTTGCGGAACAGCCGGCGGGCATGCGTCTTGACCGTGTCCTCGGACAGGTAGAGCTCGCGGCCGATGGCGCTGTTGCTCTTGCCCTGGGACATGCCGGTGAGGACCTGCAGCTCGCGCTCGGTGAGCTGGGCCTGCGGCGGGGTGCTGCGGGCGGTGTCGCGGGAGGCCAGGGCACGGCGCAGCGTCGGCTCCACGAGGTCGATGCCGTCGAGGGCGTGCGCGACGGCGGCGCAGAGCTCCTCGTGGGAGACGTCCTTGAGCAGGTACCCGCGGGCGCCGGAGGACACGGCCGCTGCGACCTGGTCGCGGTCGTCGGCGGCGGTCAGCATGATGACCTTGGCCTCGGGGAACTGCTGGACGAGCCGTCGGGTGGCCTCCAGGCCACCGAGACCGGGCATCCGGACGTCCATCAGCACCAGGTCGGGGTGCTCGTGGGGATAGCGGGCGAGGACCTCCTCGCCGGAGGCGGCGGTCTCCACCTTGTCGACTCCCGGGACGCCTGCGACGAACTGGCGCAGACCCTCTCGCACGATCCGGTGGTCGTCGCAGATGAGAACTGTCGTCATGGCTCAGTCCTTGCGGTGGTGAGGGGGAGCACGAGCCGGATGCGGCCCGCGGAAGCGAACAGGTCCCCGCCGAGCGCGCGGGCCTGGGCGACCCAGTGCTCAGGGTCGGGGAGGGTGCCACCGTCGACGTCGACGGTGACGGTCGTGCCGTGGCCACGGAGCGCGGCCCGGGTGGCTCCGGCGGCGGCCTGCACGACGCGATAGGCGAGCTCGCCCGCCGTACCCGACAGGTCGACCGCGGGGTCCAGGACGAGTGCGAGCGCGGCGTCGCCAGCCTCGAGGCGCTGGCAGGACAGCTGCGCAAGCGCGTCCGCCAGACCTGCGCCACCACGGGGACGGACCCGCCACAGGTAGCGGCGCAGCGCGACCAAGGCGTCCTGGACGCTCTGTCGGGCCGCCGCGACGTCGCCACCGCGGGTGGCCGCATCAGCGGCGAACCGGGCCACGACCAGGGCTTGCAGCGGGCCGTCGTGAAGAGCATCGGCCAGGGACGCGCGCTCCGCTGCCGCGGCGTCCAGGAGCGCGGGGCTGCCGGACGGCCCAAGAGCGAGGCCGATGATGGCGGCAACGGTGTGCAGCGTGGCGACGTGCGACGGCCGGGCGCCGGTGACGGTGAGGA
>JBHEMB010000140.1:0-7237 GCA_046262855.1 Mycobacteriales bacterium
GAGGTCGGTCTCGGTGTAGAGCGGCGCGTAGCCGGCCGCGACCAGCAGGTCGTTGCGGCCGCGCAGAGGGACGTCGAGGTGCTCGGCGAGGTGCAGCACGAAGGCCTTGCTCGGCTTGCTCTTGCCGGTCTCGACGTAGGACAGGTGGCGGGTGCTGACGTCGGCCTGCAGGCTCAGGTCGAACTGGCTGAGCCGGCGCTTGGTGCGCCACGTCTTGAGCAGGTCGCCGACCCCGGGCCGGGTCTCGAGCACGGTCATGACCGGCACGGTAGGTGGCGCAGGTGTCCGGCGGCCATGACCTGGGAGGTCATCGACTCCGTGCCGTGCGCACGCTGTGCTGTCGCCCATGACCACTCTCATCGCCCGCCCCGTGGAGGACCGCCTCCGCACCACCCTCGCCGTCGACGCCGTCGTCGTCGGCCTGTCCGGCGTGCTGCTCGCCGCCACCCCGTCGTCCTGGTACGGCGACCTGCCCGGCTGGCTCGTCCGGCTCGGCGGCATCCTCGTGGCCCTTGCCGCAGTCGAGGTCGGACTCGCCTCCCGCTGGCGCGGCCAACGGCTGCGGCTCGCGGGGACCGTCACCGCGGACCTGGCCTTCGGGTGGACGGTCCTCGTGGTCGTTGCCGTCGAAGCCTTCGGGGTGCGGGGGGCCGGCCTCGAGGTGCTCGGCTTCAGCGGCCTTGCCACGCTGGTGTTCGGAATTCTCGAGACCTCGCTGGTGCGCGCCCTACGGTGATGGCATGGGTGTCACCTACTCGTCGTACCTGCGTGTCGAGGAGCTGCTCGCGCTCCAGCAGGAGCCACGCGCGCACGACGAGCTGCTGTTCGTCGTGCTCCACCAGTCGCACGAGCTGTGGTTCAAGCTCACGCTGCACGAGCTCGACGAGGCGACCCGGCTGATCTCCACGGACCGCTTCCCGGAGGCGGAGACCCGGCTGCGCCGGATCGTGACCATCATGCGCCAGCTCATCGCGCAGTGGGACGTGCTCGGGACGATGTCGCCGGCAGGGTACCTCGAGTTCCGGCACGTCCTCGAGGGCGGCTCCGGCTTCCAGTCCGCCCAGTTCCGCGAGCTGGAGTTCGCGTCGGGGCGCAAGGACCCGTCCTACCTCGACTCCCCCTGGCTGTCCGCGGAGGAGGTCGCCCGGCTGCGGCGGCGGCTCGACGCGCCCACCCTCGCGGATGCCTTCCATGACGCGCTGGCCCGGGCCGGGGTCATCGACGTGCTGGAGGTGCTGCGCGCCGGTCCGTCCCTGATGACGATGCTGGCCGAGACGCTGCTCGACTACGACGAGGCCGTCGGCCACTGGCGGCACCGGCACGTGCTGGCCGTCGAGCGCCAGATCGGGCTCAAGCCCGGCACCGGCGGCTCCACGGGCGCGGCGTACCTCCGGTCGACCCTCACGCACCGCTTCTTCCCCGAGCTCTGGGAAGCCCGCACCCGCCTCTGACCCCCTCCTTGCGTCATTTCTTCTGAGCCTGTCTGCGGGCCCACTTCTGATGACGCAAGCGCAGGCGGGTCAGAGGTCGAGGAGCATCCGGGTGTTGCCGAGGGTGTTGGGCTTCACGCGCGCGAGATCGAGGAACTCGGCCACGCCCTCGTCCGGCGACTGCATCAGCTCGCTGGCGACCCGGGCGTCGACGAGCACCTCCTCGGCGACATGGAAGCCGTGCCGCCCGAAGAACTGCGTCTCGAAGGTCAGGCAGAACACCCGCTGTACGCCGAGCTCGCGGGCGCCGTCGAGCAGCGCCTGCAGGACGGCAGAACCCACGCCACGGCCCTTGAAGGCGGGTGTCACCGCCACGGTGCGGACCTCGGCGAGCTCCACCCACATGACGTGCAGCGCGCCGCACCCGACGACGGTGCCGTCGACCTCGGCCACCCGGAACTCCGGCACGTCCTCGTAGAGGACGACGGTCGCCTTCGACAGCAGTCGCCGGTCCGGCGCATAGGTGTCGACGAGCTCGCGGATGGCTGCGACGTCTGCAGTACGGGCCCGGCGCACAATCACGCCTGGCAACCTAGCCGCCAGAGGTCGCAGGTCGGCCCCGGCAGGTGCGTTCCGGGGTCCTCCTGGCTCAGGCGACACGGCCGGCGGAGCTGAAGCGGACCGTCTTGATGCCGCCGATGGTGCAGAACGTGAAGGTCGAGCCGGCCCGGGTGTGGGGCTGGCCCAGCGCCGCAAGCACCTGTTCGGGGGTCTTGCCGCGGACAGCCGCGAGAGCCGACGGGGGCAGGTCGCGGATGTCCCGGCGGCAGGCGTCGCCGGCGATGCCGATGGCCCGCTCCCACGACTGGAGGTAGGCCTCCGGACCGGCTTCGATGTCGCGGGTGAAGGCTGCCGCCGCCGACCCGGCTTGCACGCGCACATCCGCCACCCAGTCGGGGTACAGCCCGTACTGCGCGACGCCGTCGGTGTTGATGTCCCAGCTGCGGGTCCCGGTCCTGGGCTGCGCGATCGTCGTGCCGCCGAACCCCTGGAACGGGTACCGGACGCCCTTCCCGGCACCCGGGTTGCGGCCGCCGCCCTGCGCGGAGAAGCCACTGATGTCCGAGCCGTAGCCGATTCCGTAGAAGAACCGCTTGTCGGCGTGCTGGCGGAGCTTGCCCCACTTCCCGAGGAACCCCGACGAAGCGCCGGCATGCGGGGTGACGACGCCGCCGAGCCTGAGCACCTCGTAGTAGTTGGCGTCGTCGGCCCAGCTGTGGCTGGACACGACACCTGAGTACCCACGCCTAGCCATGATGTCGAGCGCCGCTTGACGGGCGACGGCACTCATGTGGTCGGGGTCGAACATCATGCCGCGCTTGATCATGCCCTCGAGGAAGGCCTTGCCCAGCGACGACAACCCGATGGTGTTGCAGTGCGGGCCGGCCGGGTAGAGCGGGGCGACGCCCGTGCGGCCGCTCGCCTCGAGCACCGCAGCGAAGATGCCGTCACGTGCCGGCTCGGCGTGGCCGTCGTCGACGACGTTCAGCTGCGTGTGGTCGTGCTGCACCGGCCCGAACGGCTTCTCGCAGGTCCCCATCTTCCAGACATGACCGGTCTCGGCGAGGTTGCCGACGCCGCCGACGAGGATGCCGGTGGCTCCGCCGTCGCCCGTGACGCCGGTGAGGGCGTTGTCGAACTTGTTGGTCATCTCCATCTGCCGGACGCCGAGGTTCCGGACCTCGGTGAGCCGCTGGTCGATCTGCGCTGCCGTGCAGGTCGACTGCCCCTGCAGCTCGCGGCAGTCGAGCGGGCGCGACACCTCGATGCCGAGGACCACGGCGAGCTTGCCGGCGTTGATGACGCGACGGGCCTGCAGCGGATCGGTGACGAGACGGAACCAACCCCGGCCGGGACCGCCGTACTGGGCATCGATGAAGCGCTCGAACTCGCGCGACCGCTGGGCCTCGAGCCGCACGGTCTGCATCTCGTTGCAGGAGTTCTTCTTGAGCGGGTACGCCTCGCACAGCTGGCCGTTGTCGACCAGCAGGTCGGTCATCATCCGCAGGCCGCCGCGCCAGGCGCGCTCGAGCCACTGGTAGTAGACCTGCTCGTGCGTCAGCGAGTCGTGCCGCGGCCAGTACGGGAACGACGGGTAGCCCGTCGTGTCATGCCCGCTACCAGGTGAGCGGCCCGAGACGAAGTCCTCGACGAGCGCGCCGTACCCGCGCGTGGCGGTGTGGTCCGGGCAGTCGGCGAGGGCGTAGCTGATGCCGTACGGGTGCCAGGGGCGGCCGCAGTGCACCCGGCCACCGAGGAACTCCATCGCCATCAGGTGCAGGTGGGCGACTAGGTAGCCCTTGGTCTGCTCGTACGGCGTGGCGCCGGTGCGCACCGGTCCCTGCACGCCGGTCGGGGCGTCGTCGAAGGACCGGCAGCCGGTGGCCTTGACCAGCGAGAACTGGGCCGCCCTCGTCGTGACCGCGCCGGAGGCAGCCGTGAGGACACCCGCGGCAGACGACACGATGGTGGCGCTGATGGGCGGGTCGAGGGGGCCGGCAGCGGCCTCGTCGCCGTCGCTGTACCCCTGCTGGAGCACGAAGGCCCTGCCAACCTGCTTGAGCACCCACTCGGCGCTGGCCGAGGGCTTGGCGGCCGCGATCACCTCGTCACCGCGCGGCTGCGCGGTGACGGGTGCGGTCGCGGCCTCGACCGCGCTCATCCCGGTGTCCACGGCGGTGTCGACCGGCTCGTCCAGTCCGGTCTCCCAGTTGTCGGCGTAGCCGTGCACGTAGCCCTTCGCGAGCCGGCCGGCCTCCTGCGTCGGCAGCGGCTGGTCCGCCGTGGCGAGGAAGTCGCGCTTGCTGCCCAGCAGCAGGTACTTGCCGAGGTCGAAGGCCTGGAACCGGAACGGCTCGCCCCTCGTACCCGTCGCGGCGAACCCGGCGCCGGACCCGGCTCGGGCCACGAGCTTGCCGGTCGTGGCGCTCCGCAGTGCGAAGCACCCCCGCGCCGGCGCGTAGACGTCGGACGTTCCCGGAGGTCGCGGGGTCCGCAGCGTGCTGTCCTTGCCGAGCGCCTGCTGGAGCGCCCAAGCGCTGCCGAAGGGACGGGTGCCCGCCTCGGAGAACGAGGAGAAGGAACCCGCGGCAAGCGAGCACAGCACAGCCAGGCCGAGCAGGGGGCGTCGCATGCAGGACCCTTCGCTGTTGCGGGGGCGGTTCCTGCCTTAACGAGCAGCTGCTCTTTTAGACGCGGAGCAGGCCGTTCTTGGTGCCGTGCTCGTTCCAGACGTGCTCGTCGGCCCCTTCGTCGTCGAACCACTCGCCCGAAGCCGTGACGTAGCGGAACTCGAGCGTCTCCCCGGGGGACGCCTGCACCGTGGCCCGCAGCGTGCCGTCGCGCGACCGCTTGAGCACCTCGTGCTTCCAGTCGTTGAAGTTCCCCGCGAGGAAGACGGCCTCCTCGCGAGGCGGCTGGACGAAGGTGACCTGGACCTTGCCGAGCCGCTTGCGCTTGGTGATCACTCGCACACCCTCCCGAGCATGTGTTCCCCCCGCGTTACCGGTCGGTGAACACCTTCTTCCCTCGGCCGCGAGGACTCAAGCCCTGGCTGCTCACGGGAGAGGGACCGCGCTCGCCGGGGCGGGTGCCCCGGCGAGCGCGTGCGCTCCGATCAGGCCGCTCTCACGCGATCCACGTCGCACAGCAGCCGCTGGTCGCTGCGGTGCACCTCCCAGGGCCAGCGCCCGAGTGGGTCAGCCCAGACCAGCTGCAGCGCCGTGAGCTCGGTCGCTAACGCCGCCGCGACCACGAGCGACTGCGGACGCAGCACGGTGAACGCCCACAGCGCGGGACCGTGGGCCAGATCGCACCGGCGTCCCGGAGCGGGCACCTCCTCCCCCGCGAGCGCCGCGGTGAGCAGGTCATAGGCGTCGTCAGGCGGCTTGCCCGTCACCACCAGCTCGGCCCGTCCCTGCGCGCTCAGGCCGACGGTGTAGGCCACCGGCACACCGTGGCTCTGCGTCGCCTGCACGGCGAAGCCCAGCCGAGCCACCACAGGCCGCACCACCTCCTGCACGTAGTCGTCGAAGGTGGCCTCGGGGTGATCGCACATCCAGCACATGGGCTGCTCCTCTCGTCGGGGAGCAAAGACGCTCCACCTCGCCTCCGACACCGACTGAGGCTCCATGCACAACGCGGCTGGAAACGACGCGGCTGTCCACAGGGCTGCCAGCAGCCTTCGCCGTACCACGCAAGGCTGTCGGCATGGACGCTGATGATGCCCTCGAGGTCTACCGGGCCAACCCCATGAGCAACGGCGACGTGGCCTTCATCATGGCCGAGCTGAGGATGGTGCAGGAGGTGCAGGGCCTGGCCGATGCCTGGGATCCGGTGCTGCGGCGCAACACGGGAGCGCTCCTTCGCGAGCTGGGCGTCCGCGAGCTCTGCCTGGCGGTGGCGAGACCGGACGCCGAGCTGCTCGCGCAGGACCACGTGATGTGGGCCGAGCTGCAGGAGGAGCTGCGAGGTACCGGGATCAGCCTGTTGCCTCCGCAGGGCCTGCCGGCGGCAGCGTGACGACGCGGGTCAGCTTGCGGGTCACCCCTACGAGCTCGCGGGTGGTCGGTATCTCGTAGCGGGCGACTTCCACGAGCCCGTGCTGTGGCAGGTAGTCGCGGCCGGGATCTCCGACGAGCACCAGTCCGTCAAAGGCCCGCAGCCACGCCATGACGCGCGGCGCGAGGTCCTTGTCGTAGAGGACGTCCCCGGCGAACAGCACGTCGACGTCGGGAACTGGCTGGTCGAGCAGGTCGGCGCACCACCAGACGACGTCGAGCCCGTTCGCCTGCGCGTTCGCGAGCACGACGTCCCCGGCGATCGGGTCGAGGTCGTTGGCGAGCACGTGCGCCGCGCCGGCGCGCTTCGCCGCCAGCGCGACCAGGCCTGAGCCGGTGGCCAGGTCCAGCACCCGTCGACCGCGCACCACCTCCGGGTTGTCCAGCACGTAGCGCGCCACGGCCTGACCGCCCAGCCAGGGGAAGGCCCAGTACGGCGGTGACTCCTGCCCCGTGAGGGCGGTGACCTCCTCCCAGAGCCCGTGCATGTCGTCCGCCTGGTGCAGCAGCAACTCCGGGACGAACGGCACCGGCTCGAGGGCCAGCCAGGAGGCGAACTGCACGCAGGCACGCTACGTCGTCGACGCCCCCGATCCTTGCGTCATGAGACCTGAGCCTGACCCTGGGCCACTGCTCATGACGCAACCGACGTGCGCCTGCGTTGCGTCATCACCAACGAGCCTGACGCTGGGCCACTTCTGAGGACGTCAGGAGAGCAGTTGGGTGGCGGTGTAGATGGCGAGGCCGGCGAGCGCCCCGACGGCGGTGCCGTTCAACCGGATGAACTGCAGGTCGCGGCCGACGGCCAGCTCGATCCGGCGCGAGGCGGAGGTGGCGTCCCAGCGCGCCACCTGGGTGCGGATCAGCGAGGTCAGCTCGTCGCCGTAGTTGTCGACCGCGTGGCCGACGATCGACTCCGCGAGCCGTTCGATCCGCTGCCGGAACTCGATGTCGGAGACGAGCCGGTCGGCCAGGGTCAGCACGAGCGCGGACAGCCGCTGCTGGAGCTCGCCGTCGACGTCGCCGAGCGACTCCCGGACGGACGCGACCGCATCGGTCACGAGCTCGTGCAGCTGCGCCAGTGCAGCTGGGTCGTCGAGCAGTTGGAGCACCGCCTGGTCGACGCGCGCAGCGACCTGGCGGTCGTGCTGGAGGGACCGGGCGATGTCGCGCAGCAGCCCTTCGAGC
>JBHEMB010000141.1:0-4644 GCA_046262855.1 Mycobacteriales bacterium
TGGCACCTGCGGTACCTCGACGACTACCGCCAGGTGGACGGCAGCTGGCTGATCGCCCGGCGCGCGCTCTCGATCGACCTCATCGAGACCCGCCCGCTGAAGCGGGCCAGGACCAGCTGAGCGGAGGGTGTGGGATTTGAACCCACGAGACGGGATCAACCGTCTGGCCGCTTTCAAGGCGGCTGCACTCGTCCACTATGCGAACCCTCCCGGGTGCGTCCCAGCCTAGGACGCGCGCAGCGGGGCGGGCGTGACCTGGCATGCTGCGGGCTATGGGATCCCCGAAGGCTCGGCCGGACGGCCTCGACTCGCCCGTCACGGGCATCGCCATCAAGTACCTGGCCAAGGCGCAGGTCGTCGCCTTCCGCCTCACCAACGGCCGGATCGGCAGCACGTGGCGGATCGGCGCCGGGTGGAAGAAGCCGGTGCCGACGCTGCTGCTGGACCACGTCGGCCGCACGTCGGGGAAGACGTTCACGACGCCCCTGCTCTACCTCGAGGACGGCAAGGACCTCGTGGTCGTGGCCTCCCAGGGCGGGTTGCCGAAGAACCCGCAGTGGTACGCGAACCTGCTGAAGACGCCGGACACGGTGGTCCGCCTGGCCAAGGAGGGCAAGCGCCCGGTGCGGGCGCGCGAGGCGGTCGATGCGGAGCGCGCGGCGCTGTGGCCGCGGCTCGTCGACCTCTACGCCGACTTCGAGAACTACCAGAGCTGGACCGACCGGACGATCCCGGTCATGGTGCTCGAGCCGCGCTGACTCAGCCGCCGTACCCTCGGGACGTCCCTGCGCGACGAGGGGGTGGCGGGATGACCAGCGACGCACCGATCGCGAACGCCGAGATGGCGACCGCGTGGGAGACCGAGGGCATCGGCTGGGCGGAGCGCTGGGAACGCTACGACCGCGGCGTCGCGGCGCACCACGCAGAGCTGCTGCGCGTCGCTTCCGTCGGCGACGGTGAGGCGGTGCTCGACATCGGCTGCGGCAACGGGCAGGTCAGCCGCGACCTGGCTCGACGCGCACCAGCAGGCACGGTCCTGGGCGTGGATCTCTCGACCCCGATGCTCGACCGGGCCCGCGAGCTGGCGGCGGCCGAGGGGCTGCGCAACGCCGCGTTCCTCCGCGCCGACGCGCAGGTGCACCCGTTCGACCGGGCCTTCGACCTGGTGGTGAGCCGGTTCGGCACGATGTTCTTCTCCGATCGCCGGGCTGCCTTCTCCCACGTCGCCGCCTCGATGCGGCCGGGTGCGCGGCTCGCGATGGTCGTGTGGCAGCACCGCGACGACAACGCCTGGCTCACGACCGTGCTGGGCTCGCTCTTCGACGGCGCGCTCCCGCCGCCGCCGCCGGAGGAGGCACCGAGCCCGTTCAGCCTCGCCCGACCTGAGCACATCATCGAGGTGCTCGAGGGCGCGGGCCTCTCGGAGGTGACCGTCGAGCCCCGTGAGCTGCCCTTCTGGGCGGGCTCCGATGCCGACGACGCCTTCGCCTTCCTCCGCGACGTCGGCAACGTGCGGGGTGTCCTCGACAGTCTCGCGGAGGACGAGCGACCAGCCGCCCTCGAGCGCCTGGCCGGGGCACTGGCCGCACACGCCGGCGATGACGGCGTCGTGCTCGGGAGCGCCGTGCTGCTCGTGTCGGCCGTGCGCCGCTAGCCCGGGTCAGCGATGGGAGCGGGCCTCGCGCCAGGCGGAGCGGGCCTGCCGTAGCGCGGCCTGGACCTGCTTGCGCGCCTCGTTCGTCGCCTCGGCCGCCGCCCGCAGCTGGTCGCGGCTGTGGATGCCCTGCACCGCCAAGGAGAACGACCACAGCCCGGTCTCGATGAGCCGGGCCGCCCGCTTCACGTCCGACAGCACCGCGGCTCGGGCCTGCTCGCGGTCCGCCGCCGTCTCCGCCTGCTTGCGCAGTGAGCGGAACATGACGCCCCACAGACCGACGATCGCCGCTGCGGCGATCTGCGGCTCCGGGTCGTCCGGGTCGACTCCGGCCCGGGCCGCCATGGCGCTGGCCGCGACCTGGGTGAGCCGGTCCATCATGTCTCGCTGGGCCGCCCGCAGCGAGGGTGTCTCCTCGATCAGCGCGGTGAAGCGCAGGATCGTCCGGAACCCGTCGGCGTCGCCCCACAGCTCGTAGAAGTCCTCGATCTCGGCGAGCAGCGCCGTGACGAAGGACTCGATGGGCGAGGAGGTCGTGGCCTCCGGCCCGAGGGCCGTGCGGATCAGCTGCTCCATGTGCTGCTCGCGGTCGAGCAGCAGCGCTTCCTTGGTCTCGAAGTAGTTGTAGACCGTCTTCTCCGAGACCCCCGCGGCCAGGGCCACGTCGGCAACCCGGACCTCGTCGAAGCCGCGCTCGAGGAACAGTCCGGTCGCCACGTCGGAGATGTGCTGCCGCCTCTCGCGCTTCTTCCGCTCCCGCAGCGACTCGGGGCTGGCCGCCACGGTGCCGCTCACCACGAGTCGCTGGGCCACCCCGCCATTATGCAGTTGCAGCATCTTTACAGCCACTGTAGTTTTCTTGTCATGACTGGATCTCCCGCCGTCGTCACCGAGGGCCTGACCCGCCGCTTCGGTGACTTCACGGCTGTCGACACCCTCGACCTCGAGGTGCCCCGAGGCACCGTGCTCGCCCTGCTCGGCCCCAACGGGGCCGGCAAGACCACGACCGTGCGGATGCTCGCGACCCTCACGGCACCCACGAGCGGACGCGCGGTGGTGTGCGGTCATGACGTGGTCACCGACGGCGAGCAGGTACGACGGGCGCTGTCCCTGACCGGGCAGTTCGCCGCGCTCGAGGACAACCTCAGCTGCCGTGAGAACCTGGTGCTGATGGCGCGGCTGCGCGGCTACGGCCGCAGCGACGCGCGCGCCACCGCCCACCGGCTCATCGAGCGCTTCGACATCGGCGAGTTCGCCGACAAGCTGGTCAAGGCCGTGTCGGGCGGCCAGCGCCGCCGTACCGACCTTGCCGCTTCACTCGTGACCACACCCGAGCTGCTGGTCCTGGACGAGCCGACCACCGGCCTCGACCCGCGCAGCAGGCAGGACGTCTGGTCCAGCGTCCGCGAGCTCGTCGCCGAGGGCGTCACCGTGCTGCTCACCACCCAGTACCTCGAAGAGGCTGACGAGCTCGCCGACCGGATCGTGCTCATCGACCACGGGCGCTCCGTCGCCAGCGGCACCCCCACCCAGCTCAAGGCGCAGATCGGCGACCAGCGGGTCGATGTCGTGGCCGCCGACGCGGACGGGTTCGACAGCCTGGTCGAGTCGCTGTCCGGCCGGTTCGACGTCAGCGCGGTGCGCGAGCGCAAGACGCTCTCGATCCCAGCGCCGGACGAGACCGCAGACCTCGCGGCCGTCGCCAAGGCCGTGCATGCCACCGGCATCACCGTCGACGAGATCGCGCTGCGGCGACCCACCCTCGACGACGCGTTCCTCGCCCTCACCGGCCACTCCACGGAGGAGTCATGACCACCGCTTCGCTCCCGTCCCGCAGGTTCCTGTCGGACACGGGCCTGCTCGTTGGCCGCAGCTTCCGGATGATTCCCCGGGTGCCGGAGCGGCTGCTCGACGTGACGCTGCAGCCGGTCGTCTTCACACTGCTGTTCCTCTACGTCTTCGGCTCCGCCATCCACATCCCCGGCACCAGGTACCAGGACTACCTGCTACCGGGCCTGCTCGGCCAGCAGCTGGCCTTCGGCATAATCGGCGCCGGCGTCGCAACCGCCACCGACTTCCACACGGGTGTCATCGACAGGTTCCGCTCACTGCCCGTGAAGCGGTTGGCCATCATCACCTCCCAGGTGGTGGCACAGGTCCTCGAGCAGGTCCTCGGCATGACCATCGTCATCGTGCTGGGCCTGGCGCTCGGCTGGCGTCCCACGTTCGGCGTCGGCGGGTTCTTCGCGCTGGTCGGCCTGATCCTGCTCGGGTTGACCGCCTTCACGTGGTTCGGCGTCCTGCTCGGGATGATGGTCCGCAGCACCGACGCGATGCAGGGCCTCGGCTTCTCGATCGTGTTCCCGCTGTCGTTCCTCGCCGGGACCTTCGTGCCCATCCAGGGGATGGCTCTCGTCCCGCGCGTGATCGGCGAGTGGGACCCGATCTCAGCGCTCGTGGCCTCCGTGCGACACGTCGCGCAGGGCACCGACGCACACGGCTCCTGGCAGCTGGAGCACCCGGTCGTGTCCATGGTCGGCTGGTGCACGCTCATCATCGCGGTCTGCGTCCCGCTGGCACTGCGCAGGTTCTCCCGCTCCTGAGAAATCCGGCGCGTCGCCGGTTGATCAGGGGTGCAACCCCGCACTCACCTACAGAGCAGGTCGAGCGCAGGGGGTCCCAGCATGGTCCGGAGCATCGTGGCTGCCCGTACGGCGGCAGCGGGGTTGGCCCTCGCCTGCGTGACGACCGCCTGCTCGTCCGGCAGGGCGGCCACACCCGCCCTGCCGGCACCCAGCACGCAGCAGCCCACGACCAGCGCGACCGCCTCGCCGACCAAGCCGCCGGTGGCCAAGCCGCACGCCCGGCCGGTGGCCGCCGCGCTGCGGCCCTTCGGTGACTGCACCGCGCTGGTGAAGGCGCTACGCGCCGAAGCGCTCGACGAGGTCACGCCGTACGGCCTCCCCCAGCCGGGCTTCGGCGGCAACTTC
>JBHEMB010000142.1:0-2918 GCA_046262855.1 Mycobacteriales bacterium
AGGAGCAGGCGCCACCGGACTGCGGCGTGCGCAGCTCGGTGAACAGCTCCGACGAGCGCCAGACCGCAGCGAAGCCGGCGTCCCGCACGTTGCCGGCGAGGAAGGCGTCGTGGATCGCGAACGGGCAGGCGTAGACGTCACCGACCGGGTCGATGAGGCACACCACGCGGCCGGCACCGCAGAGGTTGAGGCCCGGCAGCGCGGACCCGAACGCGGACAGGTGGAAGAAGGAGTCGCCGGTCAGCACGTCCGAGCCGTGCGCCACCAGCCAGTCGTAGAGCTCCCGTTGCTGCGCCATCGTGGGGTGCAGCTCGTCCCACACGTCCGCACCGCGACCGGACGGCCGCAGCCGGGTGAGCCGCAGGGTGGCGCCGAAGCGGTCGGCGAGCTCCTTGAAGAGGTCCAGCTGGCCGATGTTGTGACGGGTGCAGACCACCGAGATCTTGGCGTCCCGGAAGCCCGCGTCAGCGAGGTGCTGCAGGGCGCTGACGGCCATGTCGAACGAGCCGGCTCCGCGCACGGCATCGTTCACGTCCGCAGTCGCGCCGTCGAGGGAGATCTGCACGTCGACGTAGTCGCTCGCCGCCAGCCGGTCCGCCGCGGCGCGATCGATGCGGACGCCGTTCGTCGAGAACTTCACGCCGACCTGGTGCGCCGTCGCGTAGTCGACGAGCTCCCAGAAGTCGGCCCGGACGGTCGGCTCGCCCCCGCCGATGTTGACGTAGAACACCTGCATCCGCTGCAGCTCGTCGATGACCGCCTTGCACTCCTGCGTCGACAGCTCGCGCGGGTCGCGCCGTCCGGACGAGGACAGGCAGTGCAGACATGCCAGGTTGCACGCGTAGGTCAGCTCCCACGTCAGGCAGATCGGCGCGTCCAGCCCGGTCGCGAAGTGGTCAACCAGCTTCATGGAGCATGCCTGTCTTCTCGAGCGTCGCCAGCGCGTTCCGGAAGGCCGGCCGATCAGCGGGGGGTACGTCGGAGAGCGCCTCGTCGATCGTCGTGCAGCCGTCCAGGCGGCGCACGACGTCGAGCAGCCGGCGATCCTTGAGGAAGGACAGCCGGCGGGTGCCGAAGTGGTAGAGCAGCGCGCCGAACGGCTCCGGCCGCACGCTGACCTGCGGGTGCAGCGCGAGCGCTGCCTGCGAGCCAGTCACGGCCTAGTAGACGCCGCACATGCCGTCGATGGACACGTCCTCGACCAGGGTGTCTTCCTCGACGGCGACTTCGGGGGCTTCCTGGACCTCGGTGCTCTCGTCCACGTCTGTCTCCTCTGTGATGTAGTCGCGTGACGGCAGTCACAACACCTGGCAAGATATCGGCACCGAGTGCCTTTAACAACCCCCGGGTCTCGACCACGACAAGAGGAACCGTGAAACAAGGACGTCCCGCGGTCACGACGCGCGAGGAGCTGGAGCTCGTCGCGCTGCAGCTGTTCGAGGAGCGCGGGTTCGACCACACGACCGTGGACGACGTGGCCGAGGCCGCCGGCATCGGGCGACGGACCTTCTTCCGCTACTTCGCGAGCAAGAACGACGTCGTCTGGGGCGACTGGGACGCAGCGCTGGCGCACTTCCGCGCCGAGCTCGCGGCGATCCCCCCGCACGTTGCGCTGCTGGACGGCCTCCGGGAAGCCGTCAAGGCGTTCAACGTGCTACCCGACGGCGCCGAGGCCCAGCACCGGGTCCGGATGGCGATGGTGCTGCACACGCCTGCGCTGCAGGCGCACAGCACGCTGCGCTACGCCGGTTGGCGGGCCGTCGTGGCTGAGCACGTGGCGGCCCGGACCGGACGCCCGGTCGACGACTTCCCGTGCCAGCTGCTGGCCCACCAGGTGCTGGCCTGCTGCGTCGCGGCGTACGAGCGGTGGCTGGCGGATGCCGATGCCGATCTTCAGGACCTTCTGGACATGGCGGTCTCCAGCCTGAGCGCCACCGAGCCGCCCTGAGGGGACACCTTCCTCACCTGCCGGCAGATGTACAGCAATTGGACATCCAGATGACACCTCCGATGGCCGATGATGGAGCGTGCCCCCCTCCCGGATGCGTGCCCTCGCGGCCCTCTGCGTCGCCCTGGTCGCCGCCAGTGCCGCCGTCCCCCTCGCCTTCGGCATCCGGCTGCACGTCACCGGCCTGCTCGAGGCCGTGCTCGGGAGCGTCCTGCTCGTGGGCTGCTCCGCTCTCGCTCTCAACGGCTCGCGCCCGGTCGCGCTGAGCGCCCGCCGGGCGGTCCCTGCCGTGCTCGCGACGACCGCGGCAAACGCCGTCACGCCTGCCGGCATCGGCGGCAACCTCATGATGCTGCGGATCCACCGCAAGTCGGGCCTGTCCGCAGAGCAGGCTGCCGCCGCGGCCGGCCTGCGCACCGCGGTGGGCGTCCTCTGCGCGACGACCATCACCGCCGTCACCGCGAGCACCGTCGGCATGCAGTCGATGCCGTCGAGCGACACCCGGCTCAAGCTGGCGGTGCTGTTCGTGGCAGCAGTCGGGCTCGCCACCGTCTTCATGCACAAGACCCGCCGCCGCGTCGTGGAGTCGGCTGGCCGCTTCGCCCGCGCCGTCTGGGACGTCGTGCGCCAGCCACGCTGCGCCATCTCGCTCGTGGTCGGTTGCGTCGGCGTGACCTTGGCACAGCTGCTCACCCTGCAGGGCGCGGTCCACGCGGTCGGCGGCCACATCGCCGTGGACGAGCTGCTCGTCACCCTGCTCGGCTCAGCGGCCGCCCGGTCCGCCGTGCCGTCTCCTGGCGGGGTGGGTCCGATCGAAGCCGCGCTGGTCGCCGGCCTGACAGCTCTGGGCATGCACTGGGAGACCGCAGTGACCGCGGTCGCCGTGTACCGCACTGCTGGGCACTGGATGCCGGTCCTCGCCGGTGTCATCAGCCTCGGCCAGCTGCGCCGCCGCCACCTGATCTGACCC
>JBHEMB010000143.1:0-8959 GCA_046262855.1 Mycobacteriales bacterium
GCGAGCACGACCTCGGCGAGTCCGCCGAGGTACACCGGGCTGGCGGAGTCGGCGAGGGCGAACGCCTGCTCCGGCGAGAGGGAGAAGGAGTCTTCATCGGCGTCGTAGTTGACGTACGCGCCGGCGGCCTGGTTGTTGAGCCACTCCCGAAGGAGCCGCTCGTGAAGGCCGGTGCGCTCGGCGAGCTGGGCAGAGGTCTGCGGTCCGCCGTCGACGAGGGCGCGGTAGATCCCGAGCTTGTCCCCGACGTAGACGAGCACCGTCGAGGCGGCAGCTCCGAAGTCGGTGACGGCAAGGCCCATGAAGGTTTCGAGCTTTTCCGGGTCGATGGCTGTGGTGGTCATGTGGTTCCTCCGTGCGGATCGGTGGCTGAACGTCAGCACCGTCGCGCTGGGGCTTGCAGCGGTCCTGCAGCGAGAGGAGGGTGCGACTGCAAGGGCGCTGCAGGCGGCTTCGGAAGGCTGGCTGGCACGACGAGCAGGGGAGAGGGGGCGTCATGACCGAGCTGGCCACCCATCGGGTCGCCGCCGACGAGCACGAGCTGCTCGCCGGAGCGACCTCGCGCGCGTCGTTCGTGCCGGACGACGGCCTCTCCGGCGTCCCGATGGAGCGGGTCGTGATCGACGGCCAGCGCTACGTTGCGAAGTGGCTGAGCCCTGAGCTGGACTGGGTGGCGCGGGTCATGGGCGACACAGTCTGTCGGCCGGTGCTCCTGTGGGAGCTCGGCCTGTACGACCGGGTGGCGCCGTTCGTCGACGCCACCGTCGTCGGCGCCTCGCGGGACCGCACGAGCGGCACCTGCGTGCTGCTGATGCGGGACGTCTCGCCGTACCTGCTCCCTGCCGGCGCCGTCCGCTTCGCCGCGGCGGACCAGGAAGCCGTGCTCGATGCCATGGCCGGGCTGCACGCGGGCATGTGGGGGTTCACCCACCGGGAGGGGTTGTGCACGCCGTGGCAGGCCTACGGAGCCTTCTCGCCCGAGAACCTGGCCCCGGAGCTCGCGCGCGGCACCGCCATTCCCACGGCCGTCCCGCTGGGCTGGAGCGAGCTGGCCCGGGTCGTGCCGAGGACGGCGGAGGCGGCGCTGCACCTGGCCACGGAGCCGGACCCGCTGGTCCGCGCCCTGGGCGAGACGCCGCAGACCCTGGTCCACAGCGACTGGAAGGGCGGCAACCTGGGCCGCCGTCCGGACGGCCGCACGATCCTCGTGGACTGGGCCTTCCCGGGCGCCGGAGCGGGCTGCCGTGATCTCGCCTGGTACCTCGCCGTCAACTGCGACCGGTTGCCGACGAGCAAGGACACGGCCATCCGGCTCTACCGCGATGCCCTGGAGCGACGGGGTATCGAGACGGCAGACTGGTTCGAGAGGCAGCTGGAGCTGGCGCTGGTCGGCGCGTTCCTCCAGATGGGCTGGTGCAAGAGCCACGACCCGGCCGAGCTCGCGTGGTGGGTCGATCGCGTCACGCCGGTGGCCGAGGACCTGCTCCGGTGACGACCGGAGTGGTGGGCGCCTGCCGTCGTGCGCGACGTACGCCAGCTGCCGTCCGGGTCCGGGTCCTGGTGCTGCGTGCTACCCAGGGAGGTCCGCGAGGGTGACTGACGCCGCGGCCCTGAGCCCGTCGCCCCACGGTCCGGCCTCTGCGACGAGCGCCGCCACCCGCTCCGCGGCGAGCCGGCTCCAGGCGTCGACGCCGAAGGCCCGTGCCAGGTCGGCAAGCTGCCACCAGCACTCCAGCGGAGCGACCTCCGGTAGTGCGCCGGCGAGCTGGCCGACGGCCTCGAGGTCCACGTCGCGACCCAGCTCCTGAGCGGCCCTGGCCAGCAGCAGGCCCGCCTGGACATCGAAGCGGGGGACGCCGATGCGGCGGGATTGCTCGAGGACCGCGCGCGCGTGTTCCTCCGCCCTCCCAGGATCCCCCGCTGCGAGGGAGAGCCGACTCAGCGTCAGGTCACGGCGCAGCTCGAAGCGCCAGCGCATGACGTGCGGTGCGAGGTCGGCGTGCGAGGCCTCGTCCAGCCAGCGGGCAGCGCCGTCGAGGTCGCCCCGGCGAAGCCGACCGTCGGCGAGGTCCAGCATCGCGTGACCGCGCGCCTCCGCGACGCCACTGTCGTCGAGCCGTGAGACCGCATCCCAGGCCTGCTGCGTGGCGTCGTCTGCCTCCTCGCTCGCACCCAGGTTCCGGAGCACCCAGCCGCGGAAGTTCTCGGCACGTCCCACGAAGCGGGTGACGTGCTGCCGCTCGACGGTGCGGGCGAGCTGGTCGAAGGCCGCAAGCGCCTGGGCCGGTCGCCCGAGCATCGCCAGGGCACGTCCAAGAGCCAGTCCGCGGTGCGGCTCGAGCAGCGGGTGACCCTGGGCCCGGACGGCATCGGATCCTCGTGCCAGGTCGTAGGCCTGCACGGACGGCCCCTGTGAGACGAGGGTGAGCGAGAGCCAGACCGCGGCGAAGGCGCGGACCGGACCCGTGGCCAGGTCCTGTGCCTCGGACAACCGAGTGGTCGCCTCCTCAAGGCGCCCGCGCCCGAGCATGATGCGGCCCGCCAGTGCCAGGCAGGCAGCGGCGATCTCCGGGTCGGTGCTCTCGGCGGCGGCCTGCTCCGCCAGTCGCAGTGAGGTGTCCAGATCCCTTCGGTAGTAGGCGATCTGGGCGGCCGCCTCGAGTCCAGCCGCCCCCGCGCCCAAGCGGAGGGCCCCTGCGGCGTCCTCGTCTGCCTCTGCGTAGCGGCCCAGCAGCAGCTGGGCGCGGGCTCGGGCCAGGCGAACGACGACGCTGTCGTCCAGAGCGACGGCGCGGTCGAGCAGTGCCAGCGCCTCCTCGTGCGCGTACCGCTCCGCGGCGATCTCGGCCGCACGGGTGAGGGCGGCCGACGCGCGGACCGGGTCGGCTGCGCCGAGAGCGTGGTGCGCGAGCAGCAGCGGGTCCACTCGAGATCGCCCCGCCAGGGCATCGGTCGCTGCCTGGTGCAGCAGGGTGCGCCGAGCCGAGCTGACTCCCGCGTCGAAGGCGTCGCGGAACATCTTGTGGGCGAACGCGAAGCCGTGGCCGCTCTCCACGAGCAGCTGCTGCCGCACCCCCTCCTCCAGCCGGCTCAGGACGGTGGCGGCGTCCTCGCGGAGCACCTCGGCGAGCAGGGCGACATCCACGTCGGTGCCGAGCACGGCGGCGGCCCGCAGGGTGGTCGCCACGTCACCCGTACCCGCGCACCGCTCCGCCACCGCGTCGAGCACGGTGCCCGGTAGGGCGCCGTGCTGGTGCCTGGCCAGCTCGGTCAGGAACAGCGGGTGCCCGCCGCTGATCTCCCAGAGCTCGTCGGCCCGGGCCTCACCCACGACCTCGGCGACGGCGTCGCGGTCGAGGGTGGAGAGCACGAGGTGCGGGTCGCCGCGCCACGGTGGTCCTGCGCCGGGACGCCGGGCCACGATCACCGTGATCGATCCCGGGGACGCCTGCCGGGTGCAGTGGTGCAGGAGCTCGGCCGTCGCGGTGTCGGCCTCGTGCCCGTCGTCGAGGACCAGCAGGACGCGTCCGAGCCTTCCGAGCAGTCCTTCCAAGGCGGCGAACAGCAGCGGCCGTCCCGACCCGGCGACCAGGGTCGCGGCCGTCGACGCAGGCGTGGTGGTGTCGCCGTCGAGCCGCAGCACGCCCGCGAGGACGTCCGCATCGGCGCCGAGCGCAGCGGTGCGGTCGACCGCTGGCAGAGCCCGCACGGCGACGGTGAGGGCATCGAGCACGGGCTGAAGGGGCAGCGCCCCGCCGATCCGGTTGCCGGCCGCGCGCAGGACGACGGCTCCCTCCCCGGCCGCGGCCTGCGCGACGTGCTCCAGGACGGTCGTCTTCCCGATGCCGCCGGGGCCTTCCAGCACCGCGAGCGCGGGGCCGTCACGTCGTACTGCGTCAAGCAGCAAGGCGACTTCTGCCGACCGTCCTGGCGGCGGGGTCGCAGCAGCGCGAATCGGCGTCGGGCGGCTGTCCGCACGCAGCAGCGACAGGTGCAGCTGCTGGGTCTCGGCGGCGGGGTCGGTGCCGAGCTCGGCGGCCAGCAGCTGTGCGGCCGCGTGGTACGCCGTGAGCGCCGCTGCCGTCCGGCCGCAGGCGGCCAGGCTCACCATGAGCAGCCGCAGCGCCGCCTCGTCGAAGGGCTCCATGTCGAGGTACCGCTGGGCCAGATCGGCTGCTTCCCAGGCCGATCCGGTGGCGAGAGCCGCCTCGGCGGTGACCAGCTGGAGCCGTCCCACCGAACGGGCGATGCTGGCGCGCTCGTCCTCCAGCCACGGAGCGTCCGGGTCCTCAGGCAACAACGGCCCACGGACGAGGGCGAGGCTGGCCCGTCCGGTCTGCACGGCACGCTCCGTGCGTCCGGCTGCGACGTCGTCGATGCAGGAGCGCAGTCCTGCGTCGAGGGCGGCGACGTCGAGCCAGTCCGCGACCAGCGCGTAGCCGGCATCGCGACGGGGTAGCCGCTCCGCACCGAGGGTTCCTCGCAGCCTGCTGACGATCACCGCGAGCTGCTCGCCGCCTCGGACGGTCGCCCCGTCGGGCCAGGCCACGTCGATCAGGTCCGCGACGTGGACGGCCGCGCCCCGAGCGACCGCGAGCCGGCGCAGGACCGCCCGGGCCTTGCGGCTGCCGATGGACAGTGCGGGGACGCCCTCGACCTCCAGCCCACCGAACAGGTGGACGCGCAGCCCCTGCTCCGGCGCCATGGCCGCCAGTCTCGCACCGGTAGCCTCGGCCGAGTCCTCGAAAGGTGGTACCTGCACGTGCGCATCGCCCGCTTCTCCCGCGACGGAGCCGTCTCGTTCGGCGTCGTCGAGGGACCCGGCACCGACCCGGCCGACCTCGTCGTCGCGCCGATCGAGGGGCACCCGTTCGCGCCGTTCACGTTCACGGGGGATCGGCACCCACTGAGCGCAGTGCGGTTGCTCTCGCCGGTGCTGCCCTCCAAGGTCGTGTGCATCGGCAAGAACTACGCGGAGCACGCTGCCGAGATGGGCGGTCCTGCGCCCGAGGCGCCGGTGGTCTTCCTCAAGCCCTCGACCTCGGTCATCGGTCCTGGCGACCCGATCCTGCTGCCGCGCAACAGCGAGCGGGTGGACTACGAGGCGGAGCTCGGCATCGTGATCGGCCGGCTCTGCCGGGAGGTGCCGCGCGAGAGGGCTGCCGACGTCGTCCTCGGCTACACCTGCGGCAACGACGTCACCGCGCGCGACCACCAGAAGGCCGACGGCCAGTGGACCCGTGGCAAGGGCCACGACTCCTTCTGCCCGCTCGGACCGTGGGTCGAGACAGATCTGTCACCCGGCGATCTGCGGGTGCAGTGCCTCGTCGACGGTTCCGTGAAGCAGGACGGCAGCACCAAGGACCTGATCCACGACGTGCCTGCTGTCATCGAGTGGGTCACTGCGTTCATGACGCTGCTACCAGGCGACGTGATCCTCACCGGCACACCCGCCGGCGTCGGGCCACTCGTGGCTGGCAACGCCGTGACCGTGGTCGTCGACGGCATCGGTCCGCTCACGAACCCGGTAGCGGCGCGATGAGCACCCCCCCTGGGCCGGTCAGGCTGCGCGTCGCCCCGTCGCCGACGGGCGACCCGCACGTCGGCACGGCGTACATGTCGCTGTTCAACCTTGCCTTCGTGCGGCAGCAGGGCGGCCAGTTCGTGCTGCGCGTCGAGGACACCGACCGGGCCCGCTTCGACCCGACGAGCGAGGCGCAGGTCTACGAGACACTCGCGTGGCTCGGGTTGAACTGGGACGAGGGCCCCGACAAGGGCGGCCCCTTCTCGCCGTACCGGCAGAGCGAGCGCCTCGAGACCTACCAGCCCTTCGTCGAGCAGCTGCTCGCGGACGGGCATGCCTATCACTGCTGGTGTACTCCTGAGCGGCTGCAGCAGATGCGCGAGGAGCAGCAGAAGCGCAAGGTGCCGACCGGTTACGACCGGCTCTGCCACGGCAAGACGTTTCTCGAGCGCGAGGCACTCGGTGGGTTCCAGGAGACGCCCGTCGTGCGGATGCTCGTCCCCGACGATCCGCCGCTGCACTTCACCGACCTCATCCGCGGGGAAGTGAACGCGCCGCGTCCGGACGACCAAGTGCTGCTCAAGGCCGACGGCTTCCCGACCTACCACCTCGCCGTCGTCGTCGACGACCACCTGATGGGCATCACGCACGTGGTCCGTGGGGAGGAGTGGATCTCCTCGACGCCGAAGCACCTGCTGCTGTTCGACTGGCTCGGCTGGGAGCGGCCGGCCTTCGCCCACATGCCGCTGCTGCGCAACGTCGACAAGTCCAAGATCTCCAAGCGGAAGAACCCCGCGGCACGCCTGACCTTGTTCGTCGATCAGGGGTACCTGCCGGAGGCGCTGGTCAACTTCCTCAGTCTGCTGGGCTACTCGCTGCCCTCTGGCGAGGAGATCTTCACGTTCGAGCAGATGTCGGCCTCGTTCGACTGGTCGCGAGTCAACACGGTGGGACCCGTCTTCGACCTCGACAAGCTCAACTGGCTCAACGGCCACTACATCCGCGAGCTCTCCTCGGAAGACCTGCGCGCTCGGCTGGTGGCGTTCCTCGCCGATGCCGGCCTGTACGACGGGTCCGCCGCTCACCTCGAGCTCCTCGCCGGTGCCGTGCCGCTCATCCAGACCCGGATGGCGGTGCTCTCGGAGGTCGTGGACCTCCTGCGGTTCCTGTTCGTCTCGGAGGAGTCGTTCGCGGTGGACCCCGCCGCCGCTGAGAAGAACCTTGCTGACGCCGGTCCCGTCCTCACTGCGTGTGCCGACGCCCTCGAGCCGCTGTCGGAGTGGAGGACGCCCGCGATCCAGGCCGCCATGGATGCAGCGCTGATCGACGGACTGGGCCTCAAGCGCGGCAAGGCCTACGCGCCGGTCCGCACCGCCGTCACCGGTTCGGCCATCGCTCCGCCGCTGCCCGAGTCGATGGCGCTGCTCGGCCGCGATCGAGTGCTCCGCCGGCTCCGCGCCGCGATCTGAGGCCCGGCGCTCGATCCGCTAGACTTTCCGACCGTTGCACGCCATGGGGTATGGGGTAATTGGCAGCCCGACGGTTTCTGGTTCCGTTAGTCTTGGTTCGAGTCCAGGTACCCCAGCATGACCGTGTTGTAGAGCGGCGTAGGACAACTTCATATCCCTAGGGCCCCGTCGTCTAGCGGCCTAGGACGCCGCCCTCTCACGGCGGTAGCGTGGGTTCGAATCCCATCGGGGCTACGTACGGTAATCGTGTGATCACGAGTTGTGATCAGACGGTGTGGCATCTTGGGACGGTTCCGTTGCCGGGCTCCCCTCCGCTGCGAGCGCCTGGCTGAGCTCCGGCGCGTATGTCGCGATGAGGTACCGGGCGAAGGCCAGCTTGTCCTCAACCCGTTGTCCCTTCGGCTGCGCCGAGTTCCAGAGCTCCAGATTCTCGAGCCGGTTGTCGAGCCTCTGGCCGTTGCGGTGATGGACCGTTTCCTCCGGCCTGAGAGGCCGCCCGATGGCTCGAGCCATGACGAGTCGGTGCTCCAGCTCCGTGGTTCGGCCGTCAGGCACCAAATGCTTCTCGTCAGGACGCACCTGGCGGACCCAGTAGCCGTGACTGATGGATCCGTCGCGACCGGTAGTGCGAAGGGGACCGCCCAGTTCGGGGTCGGAGTACAGCCGCCAGCGACGGTAGTGGCTGCGGCAGTACTGCGCCGAGTGTGCGCCGCGCTCGCAGCCTTCGACGGTGCACACATCCTGCGCCGGGCGGCTGAGGGGGACATCGCCGCGCACGTCGCCCTGGCGACTCCAGCGGAGGTAATGGCCGTGGCACCAACCTTTGGTGACGGCCCTGCGGCCGCATCCGTCGACGGCGCAGTCGCGCGGCGCGGGATCCGGTTTCACCTGGCCGTTCCGGAGCAGCTGGCGGTAGTGCCGGTGGCAGTGCTCCCGGGCATACGCGAGATCCCCGCACCCGGACACGGCACAGGGCGGCCGGGTTCGCTGTATGAGCTCGGGACCGTCGGGTCTGCCCGCCCGCTGCCAGGCCGAGTAGTGCTTGCTGCACAGTCCGCGCGCGACGACGATGCGCTCACAGCCTTCCGCCGAACACGTCACACGACCACCTCCGCGGTGATCGTGCTGACCGGGTCAGACAGCCTTGAGGCGGGTCCGTCGCATCATGTGGACGAAGGCGTCCACGCAGTCGTCGCACGAGCAGCGGCCCCGGGCGGCCAGCATCAGAGCGGCCGGGACGAAGGCGACGTCGCCTTCGCCCGGCCAGTCGATGCCGGAGCTGCGCGGGACGGGGACGGTGACGGGCGCGTCGTTCTTGATAGCCGTGAGGGCGTGGGGCACGAGGGAAGCCTCCGTGGTTGCGGACTCCTGCGGTCCAGCGGGCTGATGGCCCGGCTGTCAGCGAGGCCGCTGATCTCAGGGTGAGCGAGATCGGCAACGTGAATGTCCAACACGTCACGGTTCGTACCCAGAGCCCGAACTGACCGATTCGAGGTAGTTCGAGTGGACTATGCCCGCTCGAAGGCCCGCTCGAAGGCCCGGCCGACGGCCTTCGGGGCGGTCAGGCGCCAGGCGTGCTCGAGCAGCTCGGCAAGGACAAGGCGGTACGACGGACCTGCGGGGCTCACCCGGAGAGTTCCCGGGCCGCAGCGAGGACCGCTGGTGCGTGCAAGCGGCCGGGCTGGCGGGTCAAGCGCTCGATCGGTCCGGAGACGCTGACCGCGGCGAGCGCCTCGCCCGAGGCGGTCAGCACCGGCGCGGACACCGAGGCCACGCCCTGCTCCCGCTCACCGACGGAGTGCGCCCAGCCGCGCCGCCGTACCTCCGCGAGGGTGCGGACGGTGAACGCGGCAGCCGTGGGCAGCTCACCGCTGCCGAACGCGAGCAGCACCTGGGCCGCGGAGCCGGCCGTCATCGGCAGCGCGGCACCGACCGGGACGGTGTCCCGCAGTCCGCTGCCGAGGTC
>JBHEMB010000144.1:0-7718 GCA_046262855.1 Mycobacteriales bacterium
CGACCAGTACAACACCACCATCTACGGCAACGACGACGTCTACCGCGGCATCCACCGCGGGCGACGCGTGGTCTTCGTCAGCCCCGACGACCTGCGCGAGCTCGGCCTGAGGCAGGGGGACGTCGTCGACCTCGTCAGCGAGTGGCAGGACGGCGAGCGGCGAGCGGCCGGCTTCACGGTGGTGAGCTACCCGACAGCGCGGGGCTGCGCGGCGGCGTACTTCCCGGAGACCAACGTGCTGGTCCCGCTCGACAGCCGGGCCGACACCAGCGGCACCCCGACGTCCAAGTCCATCGTGATCCGCCTCGAACGGACCGGTTGACGCCACCAAAAGCAGGGCTATCGTCCGGCCCAGAGGTGACGCATGGGCCCAGACACGACGCTCCTCCTGCAGGCCGTCGACGCGGTCCAGGACGCGCCTGACCTCGACGGGGTGGTGACGTCGCTCGCGCGGGTGCTGCGGTCCCGGTTCGACCTCTGGCACCTGTCCGCGTGCTCCTTGGGCACCGGGTCGCCGAACGTGACGATCCTGGCGTCCTGGACGATCGCGGAGAGCGTGCTGACGGCAGGGACGGAGGTCGCGGCCACCATCACTCCCGCTGCCGCCATGCTGCTCGCCCAGGTCGGGGACGGCCGCCCGGTCCACACCAAGATCGGCGCCAACAGCGAGTCGATCATCGACTACCTGATGTTCGAGCAGGGCGTGCGGCAGGCGAGCCTGCAGACCGTGCACCGCGACGAGCTCGGCATGGTCTTCCTCGTGTTCGGGTCAGGTCGCGACGACCTGCTGCCCGCGACACCCGCGGCCTTCTTCGCAGGGCTCGCGGCAGGCATCCGCCCCCGGGTGCTGGAGCTGACGCACCTCAGCTCGACCTGAGCCCGCGTCAGCCGACGGGGCTGCCGAGCGCCTCGTGCAGCTGCCGGGTCGTCTGCACGCCGCGCAGCACCAACGGCTCAGCAGGACCCAGGACGACGGTGGTGGGCAGCGCCTCCACACCGTAACGAGCACGCAGATCGGGGAAGGCGTCCACGTCGACGAGCAGCACCTCCTCCGCCAGGGCGTCCCAGATCGGGCGCTGCTGCAGGCACGGGCCGCAGCTCTGCGCCACGAACCCCAGCACGTGTGCACCCTGCGTCTGAGCGGTGTCCCGCAGCTCCCGAACGCTCACGCCGCACCCTCCTCCGCCCCCTGAATGGATACCGCACTGCCGATCCCACGTCGAAATCGCCACCGCAGTATCCCTTCATGGCGGGGGTGATGGCCGGGGTGGGTCAGCCGGTGTTGCGCATGCCGGCGGCGACGCCGTTGACGGTCAGCAGCAGCGCCCGCGCCAGCAGCGGGTCGTCCTCGCCCGCTCGCTGCCGCGCCAGCAGGTCGACCTGCAGGTGGTGCAGCGGCTCCAGGTAGGCCTCGCGGGTGCGCAGCGTCTGCAGCAGCACAGGATCCGAGCCGAGCAGCTCCGGCTCCCCCGTCACGTCGAGGACCTGCTCGACCGTCAGCGCGAACTCCGCGCGGATCACGTCGAACACCCGGTGCGGCGAGGGGTCCACGAGCCGCTCGACGTAGCCCGCGGCGATGCTCAGGTCGGCCTTCACCAGCGTCATTGACACGTTCCCGAGGAAGGCGCGGAAGAAGTGCCAGTCGCGGTACATCTCGCGCAGCACGTCACGGTCGCCGACCGCCGCGAGCCCGGACCCGACGCCGAACCAGCCCGGCACGATCTGCCGGGACTGCGTCCAGCCGAAGACCCACGGGATCGCGCGCAGTCCCTCGATGCCGGCGGCAGAGGAAGGCCGGCGGGACGGCCGGGAGCCGATGTGCAGATCGGCGAGCAGATCGACCGGCGTCGAGGCCAGGAAGTACGCCGGCAGCTCCGGGTCCTGGACCAGCGACCGGTAGCTGTCGTGCGCGGCCTCGGACACCACGTCCATCGCCGCGTCCCAGCGCAGCCCCTGCTCGTCGGATCGCCGCGCCTTCTTGTGCAGCACCGTGGCCTCCAGAGAGGCCGCCAGCAGCAGCTCGAGGTTCTCGCGCGCCAGCACTGGCAGGGCGTACTTGTCGCTGATCACCTCGCCCTGCTCGGTCAGCTTGATCTCGCCGTCGACGGCACCGTTCGGCAGCGCCAGCACAGCGTCGTACGTCGGTCCGCCGCCCCGCCCGACGGAGCCGCCGCGGCCGTGGAAGAACCGCAGCCGCACGCCGAACCCCGCCGCCACGTCGCGGGCGACCCGCTGCGCGCGGTGGATCTGCCACTGCGACGTCGCGATCCCCCCGGCCTTGTTGGAGTCGGAGTACCCGAGCATGACCTCCTGCACGTCGCCGCGGAGGGACAGCAGCCGCCGGTACGACGGCTCGCTGAAGAGATCCGTGAGGACCTCAGCGGCGCGCGAGAGCTCCGTCACCGTCTCGAGCAGCGGCACGAAGCCGATCCGCGCGACACCGTCGGTGAGGTCGACGAGGCCCGCTTCGCGCGCGAGCACGACGGCCGCGAGGACGTCATCGGCACCCTGGGTCATCGAGATGATGTAGCTCTCGACGGTCCGCTCGCCGTAGGTGTCGAGGGCCCACGCGATCGCGTCGAACACGCCAGCCGTCACAGCGCCGTCGTCGTCCAGCGGCAGCGGCCGGGACGCCAGCGGCCGACGAGACCTGAGCTCCTTCGACAGCGCGGCCAGCCGGTGGTGCCGGGCCAGGTCGGCGTACGGGAAGGAGAGCTCCCAGGTCCGGTCCAGCAGCTGGCCCACCGCGTGGTGGTGCTTGTCCGCGTGCTCGCGGACATCCATCGTCGCCAGTACCAGCCCCATCGCCGAGACGGTGCGCACGAGCCGGTCGATGCCGCCGCCCGCGACCAGCGGTCCCTGGTACCGCCGTACCGAGTCCTGCAGGAGCAACAGGTCCTCGAGGAGCCCGACGAAGCTGCCCGCACGGAGCCGCTCGCGCAGGCAGGTGAGGAACAGCCGGTACGGCTCCTCGGCGTTGAGCCGCTGGTACCGCGCCTCCACGTCGACCTCGGTCAGCAGCTCGTCAAGGCGCGACAGCAGCTCGGAGGACGCACCCGAGATGCGCTCCGAGACCGACAGCTCCCGGCGCGGGTCGTCCAGCAGCGACAGCAGCAGCCGGGTGCCGTGCTCCGCCTGCAGCTTCAGCACCTCGAGGGTGACGGCGGGCGTGACGTTCGGATTGCCGTCCCGGTCGCCGCCGATCCACGTCCCGAACGTCAGCGGGCGCGCGTCGGACGGCAGCTCGACGCCGCGCAGCGCCAGCTGGTCGCGCAGCTCCTCGAGCACGTCCCCGACGGCCGTGCCGCCGAGGCCCTCGAGGTAGTAGACGCCGTTGCGCGCCTCGTCGAGCGGGTCGGGCCGGTCGATGCGCAGCTCGTCGGTCTGCCAGACCAGGTCGATCGCCTCGGCCAGCCGCCTCTCACGCGCGGCGGACGGCACCTCGTCGAGCAGCGCTGCGACCCGGCGGAGCTTGTCGAGGATGGACCGGCGCGCCGCCTCCGTCGGGTGCGCAGTCAGCACCGGACGGACCGCGAGCCGGCGGACGTCTTCCGCTGGTACCTCGGGCATCCGGGACAGCGCACGCTCGACCCAGCCACCCTTCTCGGCCCGGTCGGCGAGCATCGCCCGGCCGCGGTGGACCTGCTCGGTGACGTTGGCGAGGTGGAAGTACGACGTGAAAGCGCGCGCCACCTTGATGGTGGTCGCAAGATCCGGGAGGTCGACGTCACCGACGGACGACGCGCGCACCTTCTCGACGAGGTCGAGCAGCTCCGGCCCCTCGTTGCGGACGAGCGTCTCGCCGAGCATCGTCGTGACCAGCCGGATGTCGGCGCGCAGCTGCTCCTGGGTCACGCCTCCATCATGGCTAAGCGACGCTACGAGCACGTTGCCGGGCTGCCCGTCGGTCGATCTCCTCGATCACGAGGGCCAGCTGGTCCCTGATGGCGCTGGCCTCCGGCGGCAGGTCGCGCTCGAAGATCTCCCAGAACCGCAGCAGCGGCGCGAGTACCTGCTCGCGGTGCACGTGCAGGTCGTAGATGCCGGCGCGCGCGACGACGGCGGCGCGGCGGACGAAGCCGGGGATGCCGGTGCCGGGCATCTGGAACCCGACGATCTCGGTCAGCAGCGCCTGCATGGCGGCGACCGGGTCGACCTCGAGGGCGGCCGCGAACAGGTCGCGGTACAGCACCATGTGCAGGTTCTCGTCGGTCGAGATGCGCGCCAGCAGCTTGTCCAGACCGGGGTCGTTGCTGAAGCGGCCGGTGTTGCGGTGGGCGACTCGGGTCGCGAGCTCCTGCATCGAGACGTAGGTGATGACCCGCAGCCCGTCGCGGTCGCCCGCGTCGAAGCCGCCCATCATCGTGGCCATCCGCTCGTCCTCGAGCACGACGGGGTCGACCGCCCGCGTCACCGTCAGGTAGTCACGCAGCGCGATGCCGTGCCGGCCCTCCTCCGCGGTCCAGCGGTCGAGCCAGGTGCGCCACACCTCGGAGTAGCCCATCACGTTCCTGATGGCGCCGTGGTAGCCGGGCAGGTTGTCCTCGGTGAGCAGGTTGAGCTGGACGCTCGCCCGGACCTCCTTCGACAGCCGGCTCTGCGTCTCCTCGAACGGCAGCTCCGCGAAGTCGCGAGCCTCTCCCCACGGCACGTACTCGTGCGGGTACCACGTCTGCGCGCGCTCGAGGTGCGCCTCGAGCGCTGTCTCGAGCCGTGCGGTGAGGTGCTCAGCCAGGAGCTCAGGGCGGACCAGTGCCGTCGTCATCTGACAAGCCTCCTGGTACGGCGGGCCGGGTGCCGCTGCTGACAGGTACCGCAGATCGTGCGCGGTTTTGTAGGAAACCTCTAAGCCCGACCCAGACAGGGGCGGCGGGTGGCTCAGACGACGATGGTGTGGCCCGCGACCGTCAGCTCGACGAGGGTGCCCAGCTCGAACTGCATCGTGCGGGTCCCGGCGAGCACCTGCGCCTCCCTCGTCGGGAGGCCGAGCGCCGACGAAGGACCCCCGAGCTCCTCGTACCGGTCCCGGATCGCCCCCGGCACGAGCCGTACGCCGGTCGGCGTGACGTACAGCCCACCGCCGACGAACTGCTGTGCGACGCCCTTGCGCGCACCCGTGGGCAGCCCCTCCTGGGACCGCACCCCACCGTCCTGGCGCCAGCGGGCGAGGATGAGACCGGTGACCGGCTGCGCGCCGGTCAGCTTCGACCACACCATCGTGCCGCCGGTGAACGACTGGGTCAGCACCCCGCGGGCCGGTGAGGTGACCGACCCGGTGGGCACGCCCAGCGGACCGGCGGCTCCACGCATGGCCCGGTACCTCCCCCAGATCGGCTCCAGCACCGGCCAGGTGCCGTGCGCCTTGGTGGTGGCCACGTAGCCGCGCTCGAAGACCTGCGCCCAGCCGCCGGGGATCGCGGTCTCGGTGCCGAGCGGCAGCCCCAGCGTCCCGGAAGCCCCGCCCATTCGACGCCACAACCTCGTGATCGGCCCGCTGCGCCCATCGGCCAGCGCGGCGAGAGTGCCTGTGCTGCAGCACATCACGTTGTGGTCGACGGCGCCGGCGATTCCGGGGACCCGGGCGTTCGACGTGTGCTGCCAGAACGTCCAGCGGTTCCACCCGGCGAGTGGGGCCGGCTGGGCGCCGTACCGCGCGAGCCACAGCGGGTAGGCGCCGAAGCTCCGGTTGTTGCGCATCGGACCGGACCAGAAGCTGACGTAGGTGTAGAGGATCGGCACGCGTCCGGTGCGTGCCTCGATCCGGCTGAGGAACCCGTGCGCCCACTGCGCGAGCCGGGCGGGCGACTGGCCCCCGGTGCTCTCCAGGTCGAGCACGATGCCGAGGTCGTTCGCCTCGCGGGTCGTCCCGACGACGCTGAGGATCGCGTCGGCCTGCACGACCGCGCTGCGCGACGGGTCGGCGTAGTGGTACGCGCCGCGGATCATCCCGGCCCTGCCGGCGGCCACCCAGTCCCGCCTGAACCAGGGGTCGGTCTTGTCGGCGTGACCGGTCGCCTTGATGAAGGCGAACCGCTGACCGGAGCGCCTGACCGCGTTCCAGTCGATCGCCCGGCCGCCGTCGTGCTGGTACTTCGCGGTGTCGATCCCCTGGATCCGCCCGGACGCGGCGGCGGGGCCGGGAACGAGCAGGCCGGCGAGCAGGGCGAGGCAGACAGCAGCGACGAGCCGGGGGCGCACGAGCGGTCTAACGCGCGGACGTGACGGACGTCACGGCCTCATGCCTCTCGATCTTCCTGACAGCTGCCTGACCATCTGAGCCCGAACGTCCAACCTTGTACATGTTCCGTGCCATCCTGATCCGCATGCCAACTGTTCTCGTCGTCGAAGACGACCACCAGCTCCGTGACGTCGTGGCCCGGGTGCTCCGCGAGGAGGGGCTGACTGTCCTGACCGCAGCGGACGGCCACGCCGCGCTGGCCAGCGCCAGCGCGCAGACCAACGCGATCGTGCTCGACATCGGCCTGCCCGACGCCGACGGCCGCGACGTCTGCCTCGCCCTGCGCACGCGCGGGGTGCACGCACCGGTCCTGTTCCTCACCGCCCGGGACGCCGTCCACGAGCGGCTCGCGGGATTCGCGGCCGGCGGGGACGACTACCTCACCAAGCCGTTCCACATCCCCGAGCTGCTGGCCCGGCTGCGGGTGCTGCTGCGCCGCAGCGAGACCTCACCGACGGGCACCTCCAGCGGGCTGGTCCTGGACCCCGCGCAGCACGCGCTCACCCGCAACGGCTGCAGCGCCCCGCTCTCGCCGACCGAGTTCCGGCTGCTCGCGGCGCTGCTCGGCCATCCCGGTGAGGTGGTGCGCCGGCGCGAGCTGCTGCGGGCCGCGTGGCCGGACGGCGCGATCGTCCACGAGAACACCCTCGACCAGTACGTCGCTCGGGTCCGCAGGAAGCTCGTCCAGGTCGAGGCGCCGGACCGCGTCGAGACCGTCCGCGGCGTGGGCTACCGGGTCGTAACCTCCTGAGGGTGACCGGGCCCCGCACGCTGCGCGGTCGCCTCGCCCTGTCGGCGACCCTCACAGCCGGTACGGCGGTCGTGCTGCTCACCGTCCTGTTCGGCGTACTGCTGGACCGCCGGCTGTCGGCCGAGGCCGAGAACGTCCTTCGCGGCCGTGCCGATGCCGCGCTCGCGACCGTGCACGTCCAGAACGGCACGCTCAGCACCAGCGAGAGCGATGCCATCCTCGACACCGGGATCTGGGTCTACCAGGGGTCGTCCCCGGTCGAGCGGCCGCGCGGCGCGCCCGATCTGCAGGCCGAGGCCGACCTGCTGGCCGGCACGCACAACCGCCTGGTGCGCAAGCACGACACCGAGTTCCTGTCCCTCGCGGTGCCGTACGACGGGAAGCAGGTCGGGACCGTCGTCGCGGCCATCTCCCTCGAACCGTACGAGCGCAGCTCGCGGGCGACGATCATCGTGGCGCTGGCGCTCGGGTCGGTGCTGGTCGCGCTGGTCTACGCGGTCGCCCGCAACGTCGCCGTCCGCGCCCTACGACCGGTGGCTGCGATGACCAAGCAGGCCGGCGAGTGGTCGGCGACCGACACGTCCGGCCGGTTCGGCGCCGAAGCACGACCGGGCGAGCTGGCGGACCTCGCCAACACCCTCGACGGCGTGCTCGGCCGGCTGTCCGCCGTACTGCGCCGGGAGCAGCAGCTGTCCGCCGAGATCTCCCACGAGCTGCGGACGCCGCTGG
>JBHEMB010000145.1:0-2779 GCA_046262855.1 Mycobacteriales bacterium
GCGCGGGAGCTCGGCATGGCCGACACGATCTACACCGACGCGAGCGGCTTCGCCGCGAGCACCGTGTCGACAGCTCGCGACCAACTGCTGTTGCTCAGGGCAGCACTGCGGCGGCCCGAACTCGCTCAGGTAATGGGGTCAACGTCTGCCGTGCTTCCGGTGGAGGGCCGAGTGCACAACACCAACAGTCTGCTGGGTCAGGATGGTTTTCTCGCAGGCAAGACGGGCTCCACGAGCGCCGCCGGCGGCTGTCTGGCCTTCCGCGTAGTCCGAGGAGGACGCGTGATGGACGGAGTAGTGCTCGGCCAGCACGGCGGCCCACTGATCGCCGCAGGCCTCGGAGCCGCGAGGGACCTGGCACGCCAGGCCTTCGATGCGTGACCGGTCACGGCCCTGTCGCTGGCGCGACTGAGCTACTGCGCTGCGGCGGCGAGAGCTGGCATCAAAGGTGCAGTCCGTCGTCGGGGTGACGTGGTGCATACAGACGCACGACGTCGGACTTGCCTCTCAGCGGCGCTCTCGGTCGTTCGACGAAGGCACGGCGGCGCTCCATGTCGAGCGAGTGCAGAGTGGCTTCCGTGATCAGGAGGTCATCACCAGTCAGCCGGGTGGCAGCCTCGACGCGAGCTGCCGTGTTCACCGGATCCCCGATGACCGTGAAGTCGCGTCGACCGCCGCCGCCGATGGTGCCGGCGACGACCCGGCCAGAGTTGACTCCGATGCCGATGCGCAGGGCGTCATCGTCGCGATGGCGAACGAGCTTCGTGATCTCGAGCGCCGCGTCGACGGCGCGGGTTGCGTGATCGACCTGTCGCTCGGGAGCCCCGAAGACGGCCAGCAAGCCGTCGCCGAGGAACCTGTTGGCGTGGCCGCCGTGGCCGATCACCACCGGCACGATCAGGTCGTAGAGGGCATTCAGCGCGGCGACGACATCCCGCGCAGGAGCGGACTCGGCGAACGCGGTGAACTCTCGCACGTCGAGGAACAAGATGGAGACATCGACTTCTTCACCCGTCAGATCACTACCTTCTTCAAGCACGCGCTCGGTGAGGGCAGGGTCCACGAACGCACCGAAGGCCTCGCGCAGCCGCTCTCGTTCCCCAAGGCCCGTGACCATCGCGTTGAAGGACTCGGCCAGCTCCCCGGTCTCGTCCGTGGAGACGACCGGCACGCGGGCGCTGAGGTCGCCTGCCGCCACCCGGCGAGTTGCATCGCGCAGATCGACGATGGGGCCGGACACCGCGTCCGCAAGCACCAGGCTGAGCCAGGTCGAGACCACGGTGGTGACGCCTAACGCGATCATGCTGGCCAACCCGATGGTGTTGAGCCGGCGGGTGTTCTCGGTGAGGAGGCCACCCACGATGACACCCGTGGCCCAGGTCACCGTCGGCACGGCCGCGACGAGGCGTCGGTGCAGGGAGACGTGAGACCTGTCGATGACCGGCTCTGGGAGCGCCCGACCTATGCCCTCGAGAACGGGCCGCATTCCGAGCTCGAGGCCCAGGTATCGCAGCACGATCGACGACAGGTACAGCAGGCCACACAGCGGGAACACCAGCGGCGCATCCCGTGCCGGAAGGCCCAGCATGGCGGCGAGCAACAGGCCGGCGGCGACCGCTCCCGCCGTACCAAGCAGGAGCAGGCTGACACTGCGCAGCAGCGCGACGGGTAGTTGCGCTGCACACGACCACGCCTGTTGCGCAGACTCCGCGTCCTGGACGTGCATTCCGCCGTCGCACGAGAGCCAGGCGCGCACCGGTTCGGCGATGCGACGGAAGCGCAGGCCAGCCACGAGACCCTCGACGACGTAGCCAGCTCCCAAGCAAGCGCCGAATGAGGCGAGCTCGGCCCGCGTGAGATCGACATAGAGCGCGAGCATCGCGAGCCCAAACGCTGTTACCGCCACTCCGTGCAGTACGACCGCCACGGCACAGGCACCGATGTAGCGAGCGGGCGATCGGTCGTAGGCGAGGCGAGGTAGGCCTGCGAAGACTCCGCGACGCCGGCCAGCCCCCGCGACTCGATGTGGCCCGATCACTCGGCCTGAAGTGCACTGAGGTCGTGCCATCCGTGTGGTCCTCGGGTGAGCAGTCGCAGATGGGCGGTGCCGCACGGTAGCGCCGGCCACATCTGCGACCCGCAGGTTGGCTGGTGGTTCGCACGCCAGAGAGTCGAGCGTTGCTCGCGGCTGACGGTCAGACTCCGGGTCGATGCTCGCCGTCAGGGTTGGAGCCAGCCTGCGGCACGCCGGACCATCTGAAGCCAAAGCCAGCCGACGGGCGTTCCCGCTGGCCGACTTCTTGGTCGTAGCAGGTCGCGACGGCGCGCTGTTCCCCTCCTCGCGCGGGAAGTTGTGGCGACGCTCAGGCGGCTCGCCGTCCTCGTACCGTCAGGACCTCGAGCTCGTGGTCTTGACCTTGAAGTCGTCGAAGCTTGCGATCGCTCCCTGACCGAACAGCCGCTCGCTGACCGGCACCGAGACGCTCAGTTCGGGTGCGTCCGGGTGCTGGAACGGGAAGGCGTCCAGCAGGCTGAACAGACCGTGGCCGATCACCAGCGAGTTGATCCTGGAGCCGAGCTCCTCACCGTTGCCGAGTGACGGGTACGTCCCGGAGTAGGGCTGGCCCTGGCGGTCCAGCGGAACCCCGACGTGGTCGACGTGACCGATGACGACGCCGTCGAGGAAGTAGTCGACCGAGGAGCTGGCAGCCCCGCGGGAGAACCTGATCGACACCCGGTGTTCGGTGTTGGCGGCCGCAGGCACCTCACCGAGGATCTG
>JBHEMB010000146.1:0-3845 GCA_046262855.1 Mycobacteriales bacterium
CGATGCGGGTGCCGTCGGGGGCCTGCCAGGCAACGGCCTGCGCCGTGCCGCAGACACCGAGCAGGTAGGACGTGCCCTCGTGGGCGTTGTCGAGCACCACCTTCGATCTCCCGTCAGCGAGCACGGCGATGCGCTGCGGCAACGCGTAACCCTCCTCGACGAGGACACACTGCCCGTCGCCGGTCCAGGCGACCTCGGGGTGTCGGAGGCCGCAGGACGTGTCGGCGCTGACCCACAGTTCGACCGTCTTCCCCTCCATGACTTCGTGGACCGCCACCACCGTCTCGAGGCCGCGTACGCCCGCAATGCCAAGGCGAGTGTCGTCGAGCCACCGCACAGACGTCACGTCCACGCCGAGCGTGTCCACCCGCTCGGGCGCGGAGCCGCCCGTGGAGACGAGTAGGTCTCCGGCGACGATCCAGCGGTCGGAGCAGATCGCCTCCACCACCGCGTAGCCGGCACCTGAGGGGGACCCGGCGGGCCAGCCCAGCTGAACCTCTGGGGTGTGGAGGGTGCGCAGCGATCCATCTGCCGACAGGCTCTGCAAGGTCGCGGTGTACCAGGCACCCTCATCCGGCGACGGTGACGTGACAACCAGCGCATGCGTGCTGCCGAACCAGGACGCCTCCCACACGTTGACCTGCGGCGGTGACCAGCACTCCAGCGTGCTGGACCTGGTGTCATAGACCCATAGGGAGCGCCATGCCTCCTCGCTGACACCGGCGTCCACCAAGGGATGCCAGCCCGGCAGATCGACAACGGTCGCCTTCGTCGTACCGCTGCCCTGACCGCCGGCAAGATCAGCCCCGCGTCCCGCGACCCCGAGCAGGACGCGGTTGCCGTCTGGGGACCAGTCCGCGTACTCCACCGTGCCCGGGACCTGCGGCGCGGGGGTGCCATCGATGACCAGTTGGAAAACGCCACGGTCGGCCTCGTCGCTGAGTACAAGGACCCGGTTGCCGTCCGGTGACACCTTTGGTTGCCGGGTGGACCACGTCTCCGGCCCCAGCGGGACGAGCTTTCCCACATCAAGCCGATAGGCCGCCTGGCGCGGTAACCCTTCCAACGCGTCGTAGACGTGACCAGTGACCACCAGCTGCGACGCGTCGGGACCAGCCGCCAGCTCCAGCAACCGGTGGGGCGACCCGAACCGTGGCTCGTGAATGCGCCGGAAGTGTTCCTCAACACGCTGCCACGTCTCACTGGCACGGACGTCAACCATGAGCCCACGCTATGGAGGTGCCGACGCCCGCATCTGCCGACTGATGTCGCACCCTGATGTCCTCACTTTCAACGTCCGGTGAATCCGGTCTAGCGCTTACTGCGGCAAGGGCCGAGGCCCAGTGACGTACTTGAAGCACGAACAGCTGTCGATGAAGGCGTTCAGGCGGTAGCTGCTGGCTCCGTCATGCAGGCGCCCGACCGCAAAAGCACTGGTGAAGGTGGCCGCTGGAGCGAAGGAGGAGCCCAGGGATTCGGCTGCGGCCCGAAACCCCGGGTTCGTCAGGGTTGTGGCCCTTGAGACCGCGTCCTGGATGAAGAAGATCTGGTCGCAGGCCCAGTAGGCGACCACCGCCGTACCGGCTTGCGTGAGGTCCTGACCGGATGCCTTCGATGCCTTCGTGCACCGGCTACGGCCGGGGGTCTTGATGGAGCTCCACTCGGAGTTGTCCAGCGTCGGCATCCAGCCCAGCCCCATCGCCCCCTGCAGGGTGCGCGCAGGCAGGGTGTTCTGCAGCGTGCCCCCGGGACTGCTGCGGCTGTCCACCATGTAGCGCGGGTAGTACCCCTGCGACTGGGCTTGCTCCGCGAAAAGGAGAAGGCTTGCGCCTTGCCCGAACATGACGTGATCCACATGGGCGGTGCGCATGCGGAGGACACCGTTCGAGTAGCCGGAGCTGCCGTCCATGCCGGGGCGCAGATACACCGGTGCGGTGGCAGGGCTGATGCCGTGCTTCCTCAAGGCAGGCAGGAGACCGTTCTCTATCGAGTCTCGGGAGTCGGGGGTATCCACCCCGACCGCCCCGACCTTGGGCTTGGCGCCGAACCACCCTGCGGACGTGAGCGCATCGACAGCATCGGCCAGCCCTCGGGTGTAGTTCAGGTCGGAGGGGACGTAGAGCGTCTCCGGTAGCGCACGCAGCATCGAGCGGGTTGAGAACTCCACCGCTGCGGCGACGACACCATGCTTCGCCAAGCATTTGTAGAAGTCCCTGTTGCCCCAGGCGACCAGGGCGGCGACGGCGTAGACATGGGAGTCCTGGGTGAACTTGGCGCAGGCAGTTGCCGCCTCGGCTGATTCCTGGGAGGTGTAGCGCCCGACGTTGATGTCGTAGTACACCGGAACGACCTTGCGGCCGGCGATGCCGCCGTGGCTGTTGATGTAGGCGACGATCGACTTCGCGATCGCCACCTGGTCACCCAACGAGGAGCCCTTAAGGCCTGCGCTGCTGGCCAGCCCGTTGTAGCCGTTGCTGGTGAGAATGCCGAGCGAGATGGTCGTGCGCGTGATGCCGCGGGGAGAAGCTGGAGCGGATCCCGTTGCAGTAGAACCGCTCGTTGAGGTGTTGGCGCCTGGAAGGGTCGGGCTGCCGGACGGTGTCGGATCCACGAGCTTGCGCCCTGTGGGACCAGACTGTGTTGTTCCCGTGTCCGCAGAGCCGGAGGCCAGCGGTCCGGAGGGCGCTGCACCGTCGCCAAGCCCCGAGTCGCTGAGGTTGCCTGCTGGGCTGGTGACAGTTCCCCGGATCTGAACGGTGGACCCGCAGGCCGCGATGAGGAGGGCAGAAGTGACGACCGCAGGGCCGAGCCTTCGGTTCATGTGGCCTCCTGGAGGCAGAGTGTCAGCAGCTGCTGTGTCATGGCGTTGTGGCCACGAGGTCGCCAGGGTCCGTGTTCGCGCCGCAGAGCACGACGGCGACCTTCTCCGTAGGGGCAGGCTGATAGGCGCCGCACAGGAGCGCTGCCAGCGCAGTCGCCGCCCCGTGCTCGACGGCAAGGCGGCAGTTGTCCCAGACCCGGCGGCGCGCGGACACGATGTCTTCGTCCTCGACGATCACCGACACAACGTCAAAGGTCCGCGCCGCGTCGAAAGCCAACTGAGATACGCGTCGGGCACCGAGAGAGTCGGCAGCGATGGACTGGACTTCCACGTCCACAGGCCGACCGGCCTCCAGGGAAGCCGCCAAGGCGCGGCATCCAGTGGGCTCTACCGCAACGACGCGCAGGCCGAGGTGGTTCGCAGCGGTCGCGGCACCTGCGAACAGCCCTCCACCGCCGACTGCGACCACCAGGGTCGTGACCTCGGGGCGAACAGCGACTACCTCGTCCACGAGCGTTCCGGCGCCGGCCGCGATCAGCGGATGGTCATAAGCGTGACTGGCTATGGCTCCGGTGTCAGCGGCGAAGGCCTGACATGCCTCCAGGGCCTCCCCGTAGCTGCTGCCAACCAGCCGCACGTCTGCCTGCAGTCTCCGCAGCTTCTGCACCTTGACGGTGGGTGCTGTTTCGGGCACGAAGACGGTGGCGCGGATCCCGCTCGCCCGGGCCGCCCAGGCGCAGGCGAGACCCGCATTGCCGCCTGAGGCGATCGTCACTCCTGCGTCTGGGACGGAGCCGGTGGTGGTCAGAGAAGTCGAGAAGTTCAGGGCGCCACGGGCCTTGAACGACCCGGTGTGCTGCAGATGCTCCAGGCACAGAGACACCGCGCTGGGTGCGAGGCCACCTTCTTCGAAGTCGGCGACCGCGACCGGGCGCACGTGGCCGCGGATCCGGGTGCCGGCCGCGCGGACGTCCTCATAGCTGAGCAAGGGCACCTGCCTGGAAGGACGTGAACCTGCTGGGGC
>JBHEMB010000147.1:0-18914 GCA_046262855.1 Mycobacteriales bacterium
GTCGTACTTCGCGGCGAGCTCGAGCACCTCCTGGTCGAGGCCCCTGCCGAGCTCCCGGTCGTGCCCGCAGTGCGCGAACACCAGCGTCAGCTGCGGGAACGCCTTGAGCGCACCGGCGAACCCGGCCGGGTGCGAGTGCGGGCTGTGGGCGCCGGTCTCCGTGAGCACCGGAATGCCCTGCGCGGAGCAGTGCTCGTAGAGCGGGAACAGCCGTTCGTCCGAGCCGGGGATGCCCATGTCGGACGGGACGATCTTCACGCCGACCGCACCTCGCGCGCGCTGCGCCTCGACCTCCTCGACGACCCCCTCTGCGCGCATCACCACCGGGTTCACACCGGCGAAGAACGTCAGCTGCGGGTGCTCGGCGCAGGTCTTCGCGGCCCAGCTGTTGTTGTCGCTGGCCCGCTGAGCGACCCGCTGCCGCAGCTCGATCTCGGCCTCGGAGCGCGCTGGTTCCCCGTGCGGGAGGGTGTAGGTCCCGTGCCGCAGGTACCTGCCCGTCCAGGTGAACATCAGCATGTTGCTGCCCGCGATGCCGACCTGCTCGTTCATCTCGAGCAGCTCGGGGAGCGTGCCGAGGTTCGGAGCCCCCGGCTTCACGAGGTTCGGCCCGAGGAAGTAGTCCCGGATCTCGTGCCCATGCGCCTCGTCGCGCTGCACGTGGGTGTGCATGTCGATGATCTCGAGATCGGTCACGACGGCTCCTCAGTGACGTAGGGACGGATGGCCTCCGGCACGAGCGCACCGCCGAAGGCCGGACGGGCAGTGGTGTGCAGGATGCCGCCATCGGAGATCACGGCATGCCCGGTCATGTACGCCGACAGCCGGGACGCGAGGAACAGCGCCACCCCGGCCGTCTCGTCCGCCTCCCCGAGCCGTCCGAGCGGGGTGGCCTTGCCGGCCTGCTCGAAGAAGGCCCGGACCTCGGGTGTCGAGTCGGGGCTCGTCGCGCGGTGCCGGGTCAGCGCGGTCCAGTGCGTTCCTGGCACGAGGCAGTTCACGCGGATCCCGTACGGCGCCAGCTCGAGGCCGGCGGTCTTCGTGAAGTGGATGATGCCGGCGTTGGTCGCACCGTAGGCAGCCAGGTTCGGCGCGGCGGCCATCCCGCTCGAGGAGCCGACGTTGACGATCGCGCCATGCTTGCCGTGCTTGACCATGGCGATGGCCTCGGCCTGGCAGGACAGCAGGGTCGACGTGAGGTTGAGCTGCAGCGGCCGCTGCCACTCCTCGACGGTCAGGTCGAGGAAGGGCTTGTTGACCCCTGCGGTGCCCCCGCAGACGTTGACGGCGGCCGAGATCGGGCCGAGCGCGTCCACCGCCTCGTCGACCATCTGCGCGGGCGCGGCCGGATCGGTCAGGTCCTTGCGGATGGCGACGGCCTTGCGACCGAGCTCGCGGACCTCCAGCGCCGTCCGCTCCGCCGCCTCCAGGTCGAGGTCCACCACAGCGACGTCGCAGCCTGAGGTGGCCAGCTGGAGCGCCGTGGCGCGGGCGATCCCGTTACCACCGCCTGTGACGAGGGCGACCGCTCCGTCCAGCCCCAAAAGCTCGGTGACGCTCATGACGCCGGGTTGGGCTTCAGCAGCGCCTGCGGCACCGGCGGCGGTGGGTTGAAGACGAGGTACTCGGGCAGGAAGCCGCTCGCGTCGAGCTGGTCGGGCTGCCAGCCGTCCAGCAGCTCCTTGCCGTCGAGGGTGCGGACCGGGCGGCCCATCTCCTTGAGCAGCGGGAGGCTGTAGGCGACCCGTCCGGTGACCTTCGCCGCGTCCGCCGTGCAGAGCAGCAGCGCCGCCTCGGCCATCGTCTCTTCGGGCTCGGACGGCCACCCGGGCACCGCTGCCTGCGCATGCGCGGTCGCCACTCCTCGGTTCGGTGCCAGCGCGTTGACGGCGATGCCGTCGTCGTACAGCTCCATGGCTGCGCCAGTGGTCAGCCGGTCCAGGAAAGCCTTCGTCCCGCCGTAGAGGACCGAGCCGGCGAGCGGGTGCGGGGCAAAGGGCGGACCGACCCGTGGCCCCGCCTGTCGCGAGGAGATGTTGAGGATCCAGCCCGCACCGAGGCGGCGCATCCCAGGGATGACCGCACGCATCAGGTCCCAGGTGTTCCAGACGTTGGTCTCCACCGAGTCCATGAACCACTCGCGCGGCATGTCCGCGAACAGCGTCTCGTACCGGCGCGCAGCAGCGGCGTTGTTGACGAGGATGTCGACCGTGGCACCCATGGCCTGCTCGATGTCCGCAACCAGCGCGTGCCGCTCGAGGTCGGGCTGGCCCAGATCGGCGACGAACGGCTGCACGGTGCCGCCGTCGGCGCGGATGATCTCGACCGTCTCCTCGAGCGACCCCTCCAGCGTGCCGTCGCCGGGACGAAGCGTGCGGGAGACAGCTGCGACGGCAATCCCCTCCGACGCGAGCCTGCGGGCCATCGCCCTGCCGATGCCGCGGCTGGCGCCTGTCACGAGTGCGAGATGGGTCATGCCGACGAGTGAAGTGCTGCCGCCCGGCCTCGGCTGAGGGCGCTCCCGCTGATCGGGAGCCCTCAGAAGGTCACACTGCCGCCGTTGAGGTTGATCGTCTGCCCCGTCATCCAGGAGGCCTCATCTGAAGCCAGGTAGACCACGGCCGCCCCGACGTCCTCCGGCTGCCCGACCCGCCTGGTGGGGATCCGGGCGATGATCTCGGCGACCCCCGGACCGCCGACCGCGTCGGCCTGCACGCCGAGGGCGAGGGTGTTGGCGGTGACGCCGAACGGGCCCACCTCCTGGGAGAGGTGCCGGATGAACCCCTCCACGCCGCTCTTCGCCGAGCCGTAGAGCGACAGCCCCACCGGCGATCCGACCCGCGCCGACCCCGAGGAGATCTGCATGAACCGGCCCCAGCAGCGTTCGCACATCCCGTGGAGGACTGCGGACGCGCAGTTCATGGCGCCGAACAGGTTGATCTCCACTGGCGCGCGCCACCGCGCCGGGTCGAGTTCCAGGAACGGGGCGATGTCCATGTCGTCAGCGATCCCGGCGTTGTGCACCAGGATGTCGATCGGCCCGCCGAGCGCGTCCGCGGCACGGTCCACGCCCGCTGCGACTGCTTCCCGGTCAGTGACGTCGAACAGGACCGGAGCGGCCGTGCCGCCGGCCGCTCTGATGCCATCGCACACGACTTCCGCGGGCCCGACCCGGCGGCCGTTCACGGCGACGGCTGCGCCTTGTGCAGCGAGCGCCCGAGCGATGCCCGCACCCGAGTCCCTGGTGGCGCCGGTGACCAGAGCGACCCGGCCCGAGAGGTCGAACAACGCTCAGCCCGCAGGGAGGTAGGCGGCGCGGCCGTGGTGCCGGAAGTCTGCCTCGAGCTCGTCCCTCGCCGCGTGCGTCAGCGGGACGTAGTCACTGGTCCGTCCGACCCGCACGTACACGGGGTCGGTCGTGCTCCAGGCAGCTCGGCGCAGGGGTGCCTTGTCGACCTTGTTGCTGCCGGTCAGGGGCACCGCGTCGACGAGCCGCACGAACCACGGCCACCACTTGGCACCGAGGTCCGGCTGCTCGGCGAGGAAGGCGCCGAACGCCGCGGGGTCGAAGGACTCCCCCGGCTGCAGCTCGAGCGCGCACATCACGCGGTCGCCCGTGGCGGGGTCCGGTACGGCGAACACCGGTGCAGCGGCGGCCGGCGGGAAGCGCAGCAGGATGCGCTCCACCTGCGCGGCCGCGAAGTTCTCGGAGTCCACCCGAAGCCAGTCCGAGGACCGCCCGGCAAAGTAGAAGAACCCCTCGCTGTCGCGGTATCCGAGGTCACCGGACCAGAAGTCGTCGCCACGGACCCGCTCCGCCATCGCGTCCGGGTTCTTGTAGTAGCCCTCGAAAGTGTGCGCCAGCCCGACCGCGACGAGCTGCCCGACAGCCGCCGGGTCGACGAGCCGGCCGCTCTGGTCGAACGTCGCCCGGGGGCACTCCTCACCTGTGTTCTCGTCCAGGATCCGCACATCCAGCCCACCGGCGGGCAGGCCGAGGGAGCCAACGGGTGTGTCGGCGGTCCGGTTGATGCGGAAGACGCCCTCACTCAGGCCGTAGCCCTCGTAGACCGTGCAGCTGAAGCGGTCGGAAAACCGCTTCACGTCGGCGTCCGAGGCCTCTGTGCCGAACGCCCTGCGCAGGGTGCCGGTCCTGTCCCGAGGGTCCTCCGGTCGGCTCACGACGTAGGACAGTGCCCGGCCCACGTAGTTGACGTAGCTGGCCCCGAACCGGTGGATGTCGGCGCTGAAGCCGCTCGCCGAGAACTTTCGGGCCATGCCGACCGTGGCGCCTGTGGCCATCGCCGGCACCAGGTTCATCATCACCGAGTTGCCGTGGAACAGTGGCATGCACAGGTACGCCACGGTGTCGCGATCCATCTGGATCCGCTCGATGAGCGGGCCGGTGAGACGCCCCAGCCGGCCCTGCCCGACGATGACCGCCTTCGGCCGCCCGGTGGACCCTGAGCTGTACATCAGGAAGGCGATGTCCTCCGGCCCAGGCTCCGTCTCGGGCAGCGGTGAGCCGCGGTGCGGCGCCAGCAAAGACAGGTACGACGGTGCGTCGACGTCGAGGACGAGGTGCTCCGGGACACCATGAGGCTGGCCCTGCACGAGGTGCGCGAGTCGCTGCTCGGTGATGATGACGTCGACGTCGGCGTGCCGGATGTCCTCCGCGAGCTCAGCCGCGCTGCGGCTGGAGTTGATCCCGATGACGGCGGCGCCGCTCAGCGCACAGGCACCGATCCAGAACACGAAGTCCGGCACGTTCTCCAGCAGCAGCCCCACGTGCGCCTGCCGATCGTGGGGTGTCTCGACTGACGACGTGAGCCATGCGGCCCGGTCGGCGCTCTCCTGGATCACCTCGGCCCAGGACCAGCGGCCGTCCTCGAACAGCAGACCCGTCTTCGCGTCCCCGGCGCGGGAGCGCACGATCTGCGCGAACGTCTCCCACTGCGGCACCGGGGCCAGCACGTTGGCCCGCATCTCGGTCGTCATCTCAGCTCCCCTGCTCGCGCCCGGGCCGTCCACAGGCCGCGGACCAAGCAGATCAGAGCACGGATCGGCACGGCACCGAGCTTTCCGTTGAACGGGACGTGGGTCAGCAGCGGACGGCCGAGACCTGGTTGTCGCGGTTGACGCCGACGCTTCGCTCGCTGTGGTCGGCAACCACGTGGCAGCCGGCGGGCGAGTAGCGGTACCTGGCATCACGTTGGCTTACCCCCACGACGGCATCCCGATCACCGGGAGGGGCCGTTGCTCACATCCGCAGCCCCGCGGCTTCCGCTCAGCGAGACTCAGCGGGCAACGCAGGACATGGGTTGTGCGACCCTGTCCCCTTCTGTGAGTTTGCGATCAAGGGGAGACGCTGTGCTGGCCGCCGTCCGCCGCGCGCAGGTGCACGACACCGTGAGCCGGGAGGGCTTCTGCCGGGTCACGGAGCTCGCTGCGATGCTCGATGTGTCGGAGATGACGGTCCGACGCGACCTTGAGGTGCTGGCCCTGGACGGCAAGGTCCACAAGGTGCACGGGGGCGCGGTGCGGATCACCTCTGCCAACGCAGTGGAGCCCGAGTTCGCCGAGAAGGCCCAGCGAGCGCGGGCGCAGAAGGCCCGCATCGGCACCCGTGCGGCTCGGCTGGTGCGACCGGCGACCGCGCTCGGGATCGGCGCGGGCTCGACGACAGCCGCCTTCGCCCATCGGATCGCCCACATCCCTGACCTGACGGTGGTGACCAACTCGATCGCGGTGTCCGAGGCCTTTCACCACTCCACGGCCCAGGGCCAGACGGTCATCCTGACCGGCGGCCAGCGGACGCCTTCTGACGCGCTGGTGGGTCCGGCAGCGACCCGGACCCTGGAGGGCCTGCACCTCGATCAGGTGTTCCTGGGGACGCACGGGCTGGGGCTCGACAGCGGCCTGACGACCCCGAACCTGGTCGAGGCGGACACCAACCGCGCGCTGCTGGCCTGTGCCGAGCAGGTGGTGCTGCTCGCTGACTCCAGCAAGTGGCTCGAGACCGGACTCGCCAGCTTCGCCGATCTCGAGCAGGTGCACATCCTCGTCACCGACGCCGTGCCGACGCAGGTGAGAGAAGAGGCGACGAGCCGGCTGGGGTCGGTCATTCTGACCGATCGGGTCCGATGAGGCGGACCGCCACCCGGCTCGCGGACGGCCGCGAGCTCGTCTACTTCGACGACCTCGACTACGGGCGGGTGCCGCGGCAGGACACCCGCGAGCTCGAAGTCCGACCGATCCAGGCGGGGCTGCGCTGGGATCCGCTCACCGCCGAGCCCGTGACCGTGGCAGCTCACCGGCAGACCCGGACCTTCCTCCCCAGCGCCGCGGAGTGCCCGTTGTGCCCGGGAGGTGAGATCCCGGACGCCAGGTTCGATGTCGCCGTGTTCGAGAACAGGTGGCCGTCGTTCTCTGGCCTTGCGGAGGGGAGGCCCGAGGTCGCGGCCGGCCGTTGCGAGGTCCTCGTCTTCACCGACCGTCATGACGGCTCGCTGCGGGAGCTGGGTGCCGAGCGGGCCCGCACCGTCGTGGAAGCATGGACGGACCGCTCGGCAACGCTGCACCAGCACCCGGACATCCGTTACGTCGCCTGCTTCGAGAACCGCGGCGAGGACAGCGGCGTCACCCTGCATCACCCGCACGGGCAGATCTACGGCTATCCCTTCGTCCCACCCGTCATCGCAAGGATCGCCGACACGGCCAAGGATCAGCCCGACCTGTTCCAGCGGGTCCTCGCGGCTGAGCTCTCCGGTCCTCGTGTCGTCGTCGCGGACGAGCACTGGGTCGGCTACGTGCCGGAGGCGGCGCGGTGGCCCTACGAGCTGATCCTCATGCCCCGCCACCACATCGCCACGCTGGAGGAGACCGAGCCGGCGGAACGCGCTTCGCTGTCGGCCTTGCTGCCGGAGGTCCTCTCGCGCTTCGACCGGCTCTTCGACATGGACGTCCCCTACATCGCGGGATGGCGGCAGAGCCCACGCGACAGCCACGACATCCGGCTGCACTGGCGGGTGTTCACCCCTCAGCGGGCTGCCGGACGGCTCAAGCACCTGGCCGGCTCCGAGACCGCCTACGGCGCCTACATCAACGACGTGTCGCCCGAGGACGCAGCGGCAGCTCTGCGGCGCGCCGCCCCATGAGCCTGCTGTCGGGGCGGCAGCGACATGCGGCTGCCGCGTTCACTGACGTGTTCGGCGGACCACCTGATGCGACCTGGTCGGCACCAGGCCGGGTGAACCTGCTCGGAGAGCACACCGACTACAACGGGGGCCTGTGCCTGCCGATGGCGGTGGACTTCCGGGCCGACTGCGCGATCGCGCGCACCTCGTCGGGTCGAGTCCGGATCGCCTCTGCGCAGCGACCGGGCGAGGTGGTGGACCTGGCCCTGTGCGAGCTCGCCCCGGGGTCGACGCAGGGCTGGTCGTCCTACGTCGCCGGAGCCGTCTGGGCGCACCCCGGCTCCTTCAGCGGCCTTGACGTGCTCATCGACAGCGACGTCCCGGAGGGCGCCGGCCTGTCGTCCTCCGCTGCACTCGAGTGCGCCACCCTGGGAGCTCTCGGAGGGCTGGCCGGCCTCGAACTGGCGCAGGTCGGGCAACGAGCCGAGAACGAGTTCGTCGGTGTCCCGTGCGGACTGATGGACCAGCTCGCCGCCACCCTTTCCCGAGCCGGGCACGCGCTGCTGTTCGACGCCGGCGGGCTCACCGCCGAGCCGGTGCCGCTGGAGCTCAGCGGTCATGGCCTGTCGCTGCTGGTCGTGGACACGCAGGCACCTCATCGCCTCATCGACGGCGGCTACGCCCAACGACGTGATGAGTGCCGAAAGGCCGCCACGGAGCTCGGCGTTGCCTCACTTCGCGAGGCCGAGGGCATCGACGTTCTCAGCGAGTCGCTGCGCAGCCGAGCCCGACACGTGGTCACCGAGATCGACAGGGTCGAGCAGGCGGTCCAGCTGCTGCGTGCCGGACACGCCGACCAGCTCGGGCCGCTGATGACCGCCTCCCACGAGTCCTTGCGGCACGACTTCCGGGTCTCCAGCCTGGAGCTGGACCTGGCGGTCGACGCCGCACTGTCGGCAGGAGCGCTCGGTGCGCGGATGACCGGCGGCGGGTTCGGCGGCAGCATCATCGCGCTCACGACCGATGCACCGGCTGTGGCGACGGCCGTGCAGCAGCAGTTCGCCGCCGCGGGTCTCGCGGAGCCGCGCTGGTTCGTCGCTGAGCCCGTCGGCGGTCTGCGACCGGTGGGCTGAGCGGCTCAGCGCTCGTTCGGGTACCGCAGCCCGATGCACTCCCGCGCCCGGTCCATCGTGCTCATCAGGTCGAGCGTGTGCTGCCACGACATGACGTCGCTCTGCTGCCTTCCTTCGGCGAGGCAGCGATGCACCTCGTGCACCTGGTAGCGCAGGCCGTCGTCCCCGACGGGGAGCTCGAGCACCTCCTTCTTGGGCGGCTCAGGCCACGGACCGAAGCTGCGCAGCACCAGCGACTCGGCACAGTGGTGCATGCCCGGCAGCTCGATCCAGCCCAGGGTTCCGATGACCCGAGCGGTGTTGGGGAGCATGGCCGTCAGCGAGCAGTGGGCACTCGCCACCGCGCCGCCGTCGAACCGCAGCGCTACCAGGGTGTTCACGTCGACGCCGGTCTCGCCGAGGGCTGCCGTGGCGGTCACCTCCACCGGAGGTCCGAGGAGCTGCAGGGCGGTGTTCACCGGGTAGATGCCCAGGTCGAGGAGCGCGCCACCTCCCAGAGCGGGGTCGAACAGCCGGTGCTCGGGGCCGTACGGCATGGGAAACCCGAAGCTGGCCTCCACCGACCGGATCTCGCCGATGACGCCTTCGGCGACGAGCTCACGCAGCCGCACGTGCGCTGGCAGGAACCGCGACCAGACCCCCTCCATGACGAACACACCCGCGCCAGCAGCCGCGTCGAAGACCTTGGCGGTCTCTTCCGCGTTGAGACCGAACGGCTTCTCGACGAGGACGTGCTTGCCGGCCTCGACTGCTGCGAGCGCCTCCCGGCAGTGCTCGGAGTGGGGAGAAGCGACGTACACGATGTCCACGTCGGGGTCGTCCAGCAGCTGCGACAAAGACCCGTAGGCCTGAGCCGCGCCGTGCTCGGCCGCGAAGACGGTCGCGCGGTCGAGAGAGCGCGAGGACACCGCCTGCAGCGACGCGTCCTCGACCCGGGTCAGTGCCTTCGCGAACGACGTCGCAATGCCACCCGTCGCCGCAATTCCCCATCGCACCGTCATGTCACGACCCCTTCCGACCGCTGCGCGCGGCCAGCAGACCAGACCGCGATGCCGACGCCGTGGACTGACTCCCGATGACCGGGAGACGGGCGGGCTCCCGCTCGCTGTCGCATGTTCGATTGCACACAGCCGCGTTATCTTGTTCACATCCTCCCGGAGGCCGCCGTGGGTGTTCCAGCTGTGCACGCAGGTCGCCCATGATGCTCAGCTCCGTAGCGCGCCGGCTCGGCTGCACCGAGGGGCAGCTCTACACCGTCGCGACCGGGCTGGCCGTGGCAGCCTGGCTCGGCCTCGCCGGCCGCACGGCAGCGCCCGCGGACGCGCTGGCGCAACCACCCCTGTCGCAGGTGCAGCCAGGCCCGGCAGCCACGAGCCCGGTCGTCGTGGTCCCCACTGCTCCCGTCCCCACGCTGAGCACCGCCCCGCTCCCCGCCGTTTCCCCGCAGCCGCCGGCCATCGCGCCCCCAACCTTCGTGATGCCGGAGCCGACTCCTGAGCCGACCTTCGCACAGCGACCCGTGCTGGCAAGGGTCGCCCGGCCAGGCGCGCCCGGCGGCCTGGCAGTCACCGCAGCTGGCCAGCTGTACGTCGGCACCGACAACGGCACCGCACGCGGAGTCCCCGGGGCTTCCAAGCTCTTCCAGTACGACGGTCGCACCGGAGCCCTCAAGGCGGCCATGACGATCACTGGCCAACCGCGCGACCACGCAGACGGGCTCGGCGCACTCGCGGTCGGTCCAAGTGCGGTGTACGCCGTGGACCGCGACCTGTTCCGGGTGCTGAGCATCGACCGGGTGACCCACTCGCAGACCGTCGCGGCGACCGTCCCAGACGTGAAGCCCTGCCTGCTTCCTCCAGGCACCACCCCCTGCGAGCCAGGGGCCCTCGACCACGAGCCCGCGCTGACTGCACTCGCGCTCGACGACAGCGGTGCGCTGTTCATCTCCGACGAGGGTCAGGCGACCATCTGGCGGCTCGCCCGAGGAGCACGTGCCGTCTCACCCTGGTACCAGTCGATGGACTTCGCCACAGGTGACGGCCCCGCCGGACTCGCACTCGACAACACCGGCTCGCTGCTCGTCACGGTCGGCATGTCGCTGGACACGAACAACGCCAACAAGGGCTGTCTCTACAGCATCTCCCGCCGCCCCGACGGCACGCCCGGGGACCGGGTCCTGCTGGCATCGTTCACCTCGAGCGATCGACCAGGGCCCGTAGTCATGGACGTCAGTGGAGTCGCGTACGTCATCCTGCGCGGCACCGGCACCATCGTCACCGTCAGCGGCCGGACCGCCACGCGCATGACCACCGCGAGCAGCCCCATCCCTCTCGACGACCCGGCCGCGCTCGCCATCGCCGGTAACCGGCTGCTCGTCGCCAACAGAGGGACCACCCACGACGCCACGCACTGGGCTGTCCTCAGCTTCCCTCTTCCCGACTAGACCTGCGATCCGCGCAGGCCATTCATGCCTGACAACCCCCACGTCCACGTGGGCCGACCGGAGGTTCCGACGTGACGCTAGAGGTTGAGCAGAGCCCCGTGCTGCTCGCGGAAGAGGTCGAGCGGCTGATCGGAGAGCTGACGCTCACCGAGAAGTGCACGATGCTCTCCGGGGCGGACATCTGGCGCGTCCCCGGCTGCCCTCGCCTCGGGATCCCGAGCTGGCGCACCAGCGACGGCCCAGTCGGCGTGCGAGGTCGCGAGATGACCCTGCCAGGTCTGGTCATCCCCGGGCCGTCGGCCATCGCGGCCACCTGGGACACGACGCTCGTCGAGCAGTTGGGCGACGCGCTCGGCGAGGAGGCCGTCGACCGCGACGTCGATCTGCTGCTCGCCCCGACCGTCAACCTGCACCGATCACCTCGGGGCGGTCGGCACTTCGAGTGCTTGAGCGAGGACCCGGAGCTCACGGCGCGGATCGCCGTCGCCTACATCAACGGCGTCCAGTCCCGCGGGGTCGGAGCCTGCATCAAGCACTTCATCGCCAATGACCAGGAACACGAGCGCATGACCATCGAGGCGCGCGTCGATGAGCGGACCTTGCGCGAGGTGTACCTCCGGCCGTTCGAGGCCGGCGTCCACGAGGCATCGGTGCGGTCAGTGATGGCGTCCTACAACTTCGTGAACGGCCATCACGCGACGGCTCAGCCGGAGCTGCTGCAGGGCGTTCTCAGGGACGAGTGGGGCTTCGACGGGGTCGTCGTGTCCGACTGGGTGGCCACGAAGGAGACGGTCGCGCCTGCGCTGCACGGGCTCACGTGGAGATGCCCGGACCGGGACGAAACTGGGGTGCGGGCAAGCTCGAGACCGCGGTGGCCGCGGGGGACGTGCCGGAGTCGCTCGTGGACGACAAGGTGCGTCGTATCCTGCACTTCCTGGCCTGGCGGGGCCGACTCTCGGGTCAGGACTCCGACGCCGTTGAGCGCTCCGTCGACCGCCCCGAGCACCGCGCCCTCGCGCGGCGGGCCGCGGCTGCGAGCATGGTGCTGCTGCGCAACGACGGGATCCTGCCGCTTGCTCCCGGCACGTCGATCGCGCTGATCGGTGCCGCGGCCGCCGACACCGCCTTGTTGGGCGGGGGCTCGGCTCAGCTCACACCCCACCCGAGCGCGAAGGTCCTCGAAGCACTCACCAGGCGATGGGGCGGTGAGGTGCAGCACGCGCCTGGTGTGGACATGCGACGGCGGGCGCCGGCCCTGCCGGACTCCTGGATCGACGGCCCTGTGCAGGTCGAGGTGCACCGTGGGCACGGTTTCGCCGGCGAGCCGGTCTCGGTCGAGGAGCGGACCGGTGCGGCTCAGGTCTGGTTCGGTCCGACGTACCCAGACGGAGGCGGAGCCTTCTCGGTGCGGCTGCGATTCACACTGCGGCCCCTCGAGTCCGGCACCTTTCGAGTCACGGCGGGTGGGTTCGGCATGGTGCGGATGCATGTCGACGGCCAGTTCGTCGTGGACAACCGCAGCGACTCGTTCCCTGCCAGCATGGGGGTCGAGGCGGGCTCGGCGGAGCTGGCCCTCGACGCCGGTCGTGCCTACGACGTGCTCTTCGAGCACTTCCCAGACCGCGAGGACCACCTCGCGATCATCACCGAGGTGGGGCTGGCCCCCATCGGTGGCGACGCCGAAGCCCGCCTCGTGGCCGCGGAGCAGGCCGCGGCCGTGGCTGACATCGCCGTCGTCGTCGTCGGCACCAACGAGGAGTGGGAGACCGAAGGCAAGGACCGCGGCCACCTGAGCCTCCCTGCCGGTCAGGACGAGCTGGTCCGTCGGGTCCTCGCGGTGAACCCGCGCACCGTCGTCGTGCTCAACTGCGGCGCACCGGTGCTGCTGCCGTGGCTCGACGAAGTCGCCGGCGCGGTGCTCGCCTGGTACCCCGGACAGGAGGGCGGCGAGGCGATCGTCGACGTGCTCACGGGTGCGGCGGAGCCCGGCGGTCGGATGCCGACCACCTGGGCCCGGGACGAGCGGGACACCCCGTCGTACCTGCACTACCCCGGTGAGGCGGGGGTGGTGCGCTACGGCGAGGAGCTCTACGTCGGGCATCGGTGGTACGACGCGCGTGGCATCGCGCCGCTCATCCCGTTCGGCCACGGCGGCTCCTACACAACGTTCTCCTGGGGCCCCGCCGTGGTCAGCGGCAGCGGCACCGACCTCGTCGTGGAGGTCCCGGTCACGAACACCGGCGGCCGTGCGGGAAGCGACGTCGTGCAGGTGTACGTCGGAGCGCAGGCGCCGCTCGTCAAGCGCCCCGTGAAGCAGCTGGCCGGCTTCGCCAAGGTCCACCTGCAGCCCGGCGAGACCGCCCAGGCCAGGATCGTGCTCACCGGTCGGGCCTTTGCCCGCTGGGACGTGCTCACCTCCACCTGGGTCGTCGATCCTGGTGGCTATGACTTGCACGTCGCCGCGTCCGCGGTCGACGTCCGGCAGCAGCTCACCCACGTCATCGGGAACGGCACGTGACCACTGGACCCCGGGTTCAGATCTCGTGGAATGACGGCTGGTCCTACCGGCCTTTCCAGAGCTCGTTTCTGGAGCTGGCCGGGACGGGCGCGGCCTGGACCCCGGTGACGCTGCCGCACGACGCGATGATCAGCCAGCCGCGCGACGGCTCTCAGGTGGAGCGGGCCGGCATGGCCTACTTCCCGGACGGGGCCTGGGAGTACAAGAAGTCGCTGTTCGTCCCTGAGGAGTGGCGCGGCCGCCGGGTCCTCATCGAGTTCGACGGCGTCTACCGGGGCGCCAAGGTCTACGTCAACGGCGACCTCGCCGCCGAGCGGCCCTACGGATACTCGAGCTTCCGCGTCCCGCTCGACCGCTTCCTCCGGTATGGCGAGAAGAACCGGGTCCTTGTCCGCGCCCACACGCACGAGGACTCACGCTGGTACTCCGGCGCCGGGATCTACCGCGACACCACCCTCGTGGTGACCGGCCTCGTGCACGTCGCACCTGACGGGGTACTCGTGACCACGCCAGAGGTCAGCGAGGACCGCGCCCTGGTGCTCGTCGCGACCACAGTGCAGAACGACTCGACCTCGACGAGCACGGTCGACCTGCTGACCGAGCTCGTCGATCCGAGCGGTGTCGTGGTGGCGAAGGACCTCTCCCCGGTCACGACCTTCGCCGGCGAGGCGGCGGTGCTCCGGCAACGGCTCGTCGTCACTGCGCCGCAGCGCTGGGACGTCGACACGCCGTTCCTCTACCGGTGCCGTACCCAGCTGGTCGAGCGAGACCAGCCGGTCGACGAGGTGACCACCTCCTTCGGGATTCGCTCGCTGGCGGTGGACGCCGAGGCCGGGCTTCGCCTGAACGGCAACAGCGTGAAGCTCCGCGGCGCGTGCATCCACCACGACAACGGTGTCCTCGGTGCCGCCACCATCGGACGCGCCGAGGAGCGCCGGGTCGAGATCCTCAAGCAGGCCGGGTTCAACGCGCTGCGCAGCGCCCACCACCCGATGAGCAAGGCGATGCTCGACGCGTGCGACCGGGTCGGCATGCTCGTCATGGATGAGGCCTTCGACATGTGGACCACGCCGAAGACGTCCGGCGACTACGCGGCGGACTTCCCGGTCTGGTGGCAGCAAGACATCGACGGGATGGTCCGCAAGGACATCAACCACCCCAGCGTGATCATGTACTCGATCGGCAACGAGATCCCTGAGCTCGCCAGCCCGGCCGGCGCTGCCTGGGGCCGCAGGCTCGCCGAGCGGGTCCGATCCCTGGACGACACCCGCCCGGTGACCAACGGCGTGAACCCGCTGGTCGCCATCGGTCGTGACCTGTTTGCCGGCTACACCCCCCCTGCTGAGGCTCCCGCCGTCAGCGAGGAGAGCGGGGTGAACACCCAGCTCACCTTCATGAGAGACGTGCTGCCGAAGCTGCTGGCCTCGACTGTGGTCGGCGAGCGGCTGGCCGAGGCGTTCTCCTATCTGGACGTGGCGGGCTACAACTACCTGGAGTCGCGGTACGAGCTCGACAAGACGCTGTTCCCGAACCGGGTCATCGTGGGCTCGGAGACCCAGCCGGCCGACATCGCCCGGAACTGGGCGCTGGTGCGAGCGAACAACCACCTGATCGGTGACTTCACCTGGACCGGCTGGGACTACCTCGGTGAGGTCGGGGTCGGCCGGATCGGGTACGCCGGTGAGGACGACAAGACGGGTCCGCTCAGCGGGTTCATGGGGGGCTACCCGTGGCTCACCGCTTGGTGCGGGGACATCGACATCACCGGCCACCGCAGGCCGGTCTCCTACTACCGCGAGATCGTCTTCGGCCTGCGACGCGATCCGTACATCGCGGTTCACCGGCCCGAGCGGTACGACGCAGAGGTGGTCCACAGCGGCGCCTGGGGCTGGAGCGACTCGGTGTCCAGCTGGAGCTGGAGCGGGCACGAAGGCCGGCCGATCCGCCTCGAGGTGTACGCAGACGCCGACGAGGTCGAGCTGCTCGTCAACGGGCGGATCGTGGGCAAGGCCCCCGCGGGTGAGGGCGAGGAATTCAAGGCAGAGTTCGACATCAGCTACGAGCCCGGGGAGATCACCGCTGTCGCCTACCGCGCCGGTGCGGAGATCGGCCGCACGTGCCTCCGGTCGGCCACAGGCGACCCGAGACTCGCCGTCGTCGCCGACCGGACTGAGCTGGTCGCCGACCACCGCGACCTCGCGTTCGTGACCGGCACCCTGGTCGACGCCGACGGCAACCTCTGCACGGGCACCGACCGCAGCGTCACCGTCGAGGTGACCGGACCCGCGCAGCTCCAGGGGTTCGGAAGCGCCAGCCCGAAGACGGAGGAGGGGTTCGCCGACACCGAGCGCACCACCTTCGACGGCCGCGTGCTTGCGGTTGTGCGTCCCTCCGGTCCGGGCGAGATCACCGTGACGATGCGGGCAGAAGGGTGCCCGCCCTGCTCCGTCCAGATGACCGCCCAACCCGTTGGTGCCGGCACATCACCGTCGCTGTCAGGTGGATCGCGGCACTGACGACTGCTGGCGCCGTCATGGTGCCTCCCGGTAGCGAAAGCCCGTCGCTCGCCACCGATCGTCGTCGAGCGGAAGCGGCCTGAAGGACGTGGCCGCGCCGTCCCTGCGACAGCACGGCTGACAAGGGCCGCAGCTCGCTCAGGCCGGCATCGCGCTGCGTCGCGCTGCCGCGTGCGAGCCGGCCCGCCGGCCGAAGAACGAGCCCTCACCCAGCTGCGTGCCGCTGGAGTAGCCCAAGCTGTCCTGCGCCAGGTTCGCGGCACACGCGCCAGCGGCGTACAAGCCGTTAATCACGGACCCGTCAGCGCGCAGTACCTCCCCTTCGACGGTGCACGCGAGACCGCCCAGCGTGAACCCGGCGTACATGGCCTTGCCGAGACTGAGATCATAGACACCCCACGGACCCTGGTCCTGCGGCTCGAGCCACTCCTTCGCCTTGTGGAAGTCGGGGTCCTCCCCGCGGGCTGCGTTGTCGTTGTAGCGCGTGATGGTCCACTGCAACGCACCCGTCGGCATCCCCAAAGCCCGCTCCATCTCGGCGATGCTCTCCCAACCGTCGAGGAACGGAGCCATCGACGGCTCGTCACCCATGTGAGCGCTGTCGAGTATGAGATAGGCGACCCGCCCGGGCTGCTGCATCACGAAGCCCGAGGTCCGCGAGTGGTAGGAGTCCTCGGCCACGAACCGCTGACCGTCTCGGTTGACGATCAGCCCCGTCACCCGGCGGGCCGGTGGGTAGATGGTGGCGGTCACGAAGGCCTGGTCCATGAACCTTGTCGCCCCACCGGCGGACTCACCAAGCCGGATGCCCAGACCGTCGTCGTAGGTGCTGCCGAGCACGTAGGGCTTCTCGGCGAGCATCGGCACGTGGTCGGCCACCATGTCCCTGTTCATGACGAAGCCGCCGGCGGCGATGATGATGCTGCGTGCACGGATGAACCCCTCCTTCTCGAAGTGCCGCCAGGCGACCCCGACGACGGCGCCGGCCTCATCGGCCACGAGGTTCGCTGCCCACGTCTCGCACCGGACCTCGACGCCGAGGTCCGCCGCCCGTCGTACCAGCAGGTCTGTCACGAGCTTGCCGCCGCCCGTGTCTCCGGCGACCGGCAGCTTGTGGCCACGAGGTGCTGGTACGGCGAGATCGCAGAAGGGCCAGACCTTCTCGTTGCCGGTGTACATGAGACCTTGCGTCCCGGGCTGGATGGCCGCCTTCTTTGGGTAGTAGGACCGCTCGAACTCGAAGCCGAGCCCCTCGAGCCAGTCCAAGTGCGCCGCCGCCCCCTGGCAGTAGGCACGGATCTTCTCCCGCTCGGGGTCGAGCGAGACGGCCGTGAGGTACGTCGCCATCTCCTCGGGGCTGTCTGCGTGGCCCGTGGCCTGCTGCACCGCCGTGCCGCCGCCCAGGTAGAAGTGCCCGCCCGACAGGGCGCTGGTGCCGCCGGGTACGGCCGCTCGTTCCAGTACCAGGACACGTGCGCCGGCCGCTGCGGCTTCCACCGCCGCGCAGCCGCCGGCGATCCCGAGGCCGACGACCAGGACGTCCACCTCATCGGACCAGTCGGCGATCTCGGCGGCCGCGATCACTGGGGGGATGGCGTTCGTCATCGATGTCCTCCTCGACATGGGTGCCTCGCGATGGTCATTGATGAGGCCGCTGGGAGCTGACGGGTTCCCGATGAATGGGAAGGCCTCCGTCCCGACGATGACCGGGGTCGGACACTGCGGCTGACGACTGAGCAGAGGAGATTCACCCGTACCCGCACCGCCCCCGCCGGCTTCCTGTGGGGCGTCGCCACGGCGGCGCACCAGATCGAGGGCAGCAACGTCAACTGTCCAGCTTGTTCATCGTGGGAAACGGCTCCGCGCCGCTGACGCCGGCAGTCAAGGAACGCATCCCTGGATCTCCTGCCGCACGCCATCATCAGCGACGGCGTCGGCTTCGGAGACGGGCGCGCAGGGCAGCCACATGTCTTCTAAGGGCGCCGTCGCTACGGGCACGTTCAGCCCGGGGCCGGGTTCCACGGTCGTCAGCGAAGACCTCTCCCGCGTGTTGGAGCCAGGACACGACGGCATCGGCTGGCTCGCACAGTCCGGCTGGGTCCCTCTCGGCTACCTCGGGGACCCCGAGAAGACCGCCCGAACCTTCCCTGGCATCGACGGCATGCGCTACGCCGTGCCCGGGGACCGGGCACGCCTGAAGGCGGACGGGGCCATCGAGTTGCTGGCACGCGACGCCGTGACCATCAATACCGGTGGCAAGACGGTCTTCGCTGAGGAGGTGGAGGGCGCCATCTCGACGCATCCCCAGGTTACGGATGTGACCGTGTGCGGCCGGTCTAGCGAGCGATGGGGACCGAGGTGGTCGCCGTCGTACAGCTCACTGAGTCCACGCCAGAGGAAGAGCTCGAGGCTCATGCCGGTAATGCGCTCGCCGGATACAAGCTTCCCAAGGCGTGGGTCTTCGTGGACAAGGTGGTGCGGTCGCCTTCAGGAAACGAGGACTACCGCCGGGCACGTGAGGTGGCGGACGCTGCTCGCACGGAGTTCACGGATCTGGACGTAGTGCACGAAGTGACCCTCTGAGCAATCGTTGAAGCGGAGGCCGCTCGCGACGATGCCATGGCCCCGGAAGGTGGTGTCACGCTGTAAACGGGTCCGGCCGGCATGCCCTTAGGGACCGCCTCTGACAGTGCACGCGCCACGACCCGAGCATGAGCTCGGGGATGCGGCGTCGCCAGAGGTGACTCCCGTCCAGAATGGAAGCGGCAAAACTCAGGAGCCGGAGCGTCGCAACAGCAAGGCGGCCAAGAGCAGCGCGTCGGGGTCGCTGAGCGAAACACCGGTGACTTGCTCAACCCTCCGAAGCCGGTAACGGCAAGGTGTTCGGGTGGACCGCAAGGTATTCAGCAGCGGCAGGCACGTTGCGATCCTGCTCCAGCCACGCTCGGACGCTCTCCCTCAGGATCTCATTCGCCATCAGTTGGCTGAGCGGGTTGGCCAGCGTGAGGCAGTTGCCCAGGTGCTCGGCCAGCCTAGTCACGCCCAACGCGGCCCAGTGTTCGTCCGCGAAGGCAAAGGGCTGCCCGAAGCGGTCGACCTGACGCGCCTCGTCCAACGCGGTCGGCAGCTCCCCAACCGCCTGTAGGGGGGAGCTGATCCCGATGGTTG
>JBHEMB010000148.1:0-7676 GCA_046262855.1 Mycobacteriales bacterium
GCCGGCGCGCCAGCGCGCCGGCCGGTCGGGGCAGATGTGGAACAGGGTGGTCGCCCACGCGACCAGCGCGAGGGACGCCACGGGGTAGCGGACGTAGGACCACACGAACGTGTAGCTGTGCGAGAAACCGACGTCGCGGGCACCGAGCAGCGGACCCAACACGAACGCGGTGATCAGGATGGCACCCGCGACGAGCGATCCGAGACCGAGCAGCAGGCCGATGAAGCGACGGTGCCACCACCCCCGGTGGTCGTGTACGTCGTAGGCGAGCGTCACCGTGTTGAGCACGGAGGCGAAGGCCTGGGCGACGGACCCGAGGGCGATGGCCAGGGCGAGAGTGAAGGCGTTGCCGTGCGTGGAGAACAGGTCGTTGACGGTCGAGTCGACCCCGGAGGCCGAGGAGGTCAGGACCGTCTTGAGGAAGTCGCTGATGGCGGTCTTGACGCGATTGGTGTTGTTCTCGCCGATGACGCTGGACAGCTGGCCGAGGACCGCGGCGAAGACCAGCAACGTCGGAAAGACCGTCAGCACGCCCATGAAGGCGTTCTCGCCCGCGAGGCCGAGGATCCGGTCGCGGTCGGACTTGCGCCAGACATCGGCGAACAACCGCAATAACCTCCCCACGGCGTGTCGCGGCTGCGGCCTGGCAGCGTCGGCCGCGGTGGCGGCGGCGCGACCTGCGGCGCTGCGGCGCTGGGCGGCAGGGCTGGCGGTCACCCCACCAGTCTCGCCGATCGGCGCGCCGATGCCCGAACGGACCGGCAGCGCGTCGCCGCACGTGACCGCCTTGCCCGGCATATGGTGATCAGCAGGGACCTGAGCCCGCGGACCGTCACGGTCGGCGGGCTCAGACGTTGTCTCACCGACAACAGGGGGGATGGGGGCGGTGCAGCTCTCACGGCGGCAGCTGCTGTACGGCGCCGCGCTCGCCGGGGGTGCCGTAGCGCTGCCCCAGGCCGGGAGCGCCTCGGCACAGACACCCGCATCGAAGCCCCCGGCGCTGCGGCTGCCCGTCATCGATCGCGGCCGGGTCCTGCTGCACGGCAGCGCTCCCGACGGTGCCGACAGGCTCGGCGCGCGAGAGGCCATCGCCTTCACCGACCCTGCAGCGCCAGGTCGGCTGCTCATGCACTACGACGGCGCAGGTCCGGCCGGCTGGCTGGCCTGTCTCGCCGAGTCCACCGACGGTGGCCGCTCCTGGGTCTCCTCCGGGGCGGTGCTCCCACTGGGCAGGCGCGGCTCGTTCGACTCCGCGTCCGCCTCGTCTCCTTGGGCCGTCCAGGACGAGACCGGTCTGTGGCACCTGTTCTACCTCGGCGCCCGCAAGGCGACCGCGGCACCGCGGCACATCCCGGTGCCGCCGTACACCGTGCTGCACGTGACATCGGCTTCGCCGCGCGGGCCCTGGACCAAGCGCGGCCCGGCCGTGCTTCCCGCCAAGGGCACCTGGTACGGCCAGAGCGTCTCGCCGGGCCCGGTCACGCGGTACGGCGGCTACTGGCTGATGCACGTCTCGGGCTTCAGCTCGACCGGGCCGACGGTAGGCGTCGCCCGGGCCGAGTCGCTCGACGGGCCCTGGTACGTCGACTCGACGCCGCTGCTGTCCGCGTCGGAGCGGCTGGAGAACGCCGCCCTCCACCACGACCCTGCCACGGGGCTCTGGTGGTTGTTCGCCAACCACATCGGGACCAAGCGCGGCTCCGACGGGCTGCTCTACACCGACGGCATCTGGGGCTACGTCAGCGACAGCCCGACGTCCTTCTCGGCGGCCCACCGGGTGCTGGTCCTCGACGAGGCGGCAGCACCCTGGACCAGGGTCATCGGGATGCCGTCGGTGGTCCCGGCGCTCGGCGGGCTCGCCGTCTTCTACGACGGCATCGCCGGTGGGGTGCGCACGGACCACATGGGCCGCGACATCGGCATGGCGTTCCTTCCGCTTCCGTTGCGCTTGCCGGTCACGGCACTCGGCTAGCGCTTCTGGACCTCGGCGACCCTGGCCAGGTCGTCGAGCGCGGTGTGCAGCTCCTCCGGGTACTCCATGGGCAGGAAGTGGCTGCCGTTCAGCACCGTGATCTGGGCGTGCGGGATCCGTTCTGCGGCATCGACGACGTCGTGCATCGATGTGAGCACGTCGTGCTTGCCCGCCACGAGGGTCACGGGGCACTCGACGAAGTGCAGGTCCATCGGGTCGTGCTTCGCGGCCGCGACGGCGATCCGCGTGTACCACTGCCAGTCGTGCCGCAGGAACTGCTCGAGCATCGGCAGCATCACCTCGGGCCTTGCCCGCGGGCTCATCACGCCGGTGTGGGTGAGCAGCCATGCCAGACCGTGGCTGGCGGGCAGCTTCGCCGTGACTCTCGTGACGGCCGGGCCGAGGTACTTGCCGGTCTTCGCGATCCGCACCGAGATCGGCTTGCGGAGGCGTCGTGGGATCCGCAGCGGGCCGCCCATAGTGCTGAAGGTGCCGCCCGGGACGCCGGCGACGGCCATGATCCCGGCCACGCGCTCGGGGTGCCGGTGCAGGAACTCGAAGGCGACGTTGACCCCGATCGACCAGCAGGCGACGAGGACCCGATCGAGGCCCTGGTCGTCCAGCACCGCGGCCATGTCGTCGACGTGGTCCTCGACCCTGATCCGGGTGAGGTCCTTCGGCCGCGCGGATCCGAAGGTGCCGCGGTGGTACCACGTGACGGCGTCGTAGCCGCTGCCCTCGTCGACCAGGGACGGCCACGCCTCGGGGATGGTGCCGAGCCCGTTCGCGATGACCAGTGGCACCCCGGGCCCACCGCTGCGCCAGCCCCGGATCTGCGTGCCGTCCCCGCTGGTGACCGTGAAGGTGCTGCTCACCGCTGGCCGGCGGCAACCAGCCGCCGCAGCTCCTGCCGGGGGAGGGCGGTCAGCACCGTCGTACCGCCGTCCGTGCGTCGGAGCACGACGGGTCGGTGCTTGCGGACCTCGAAGGCGTCGACCTGGTCCCAGCGGACCCGGTGCCGGCTGAGGCCGTTGCAGACCTCGAGGCCGTCGGCATCGGCGACGACGCGGGCCCGGAGGGTCCAGACCAGGCAGCCGAGCGGGACGAGCAGCAGCAGCGCGAACCAGGGTCCCGCGAGGGCCAGGTAGAGCGTGCCCAGGAAGAACACGGCTACCCCCGTCACTGCGGTGCGGTCAGGTCGGAACTGCACGGTCTCCACGGCTTCCATGGTGTCACCTACGCTTCCGCTACCGCCTGCCGTTCGTGCCGCACCCCGGCGCCTCGCCCGACATCACCAGGACGCACCATGAACAAGCCCAGAAGCAAGGACGTCACCGAGGGCGACCGACGTGCCCCTGCCCGCGCCATGCTGCGGGCCGTCGGTCTCACCGACGACGACATCGACAAGCCCCAGCTCGGCATCGCGTCGTCGTGGAACGAGATCACCCCCTGCAACCTGTCCCTCGACCGGCTGGCCAAGGCGGCGAAGAAGGGCGTGCAGGACGCCGGCGGCTTCGCGATGGAGTTCGGCACGATCTCCGTCTCCGACGGCATCTCCATGGGCCATGAGGGGATGCGGGCCTCGCTGGTCAGCCGCGAGGTCATCGCCGACTCCGTCGAGACCGTCGTCTTCGCCGAGCGCCTCGACGGCACGGTCACGCTCGCCGGTTGCGACAAGTCGCTGCCAGGCATGCTGATGGCGGCTGCTCGCCTCGACCTGGCGTCCGTCTTCGTGTACGCCGGAAGCACCCTGCCCGGCAAGCTGCGCGCTGCCGACGGGTCCGAGGAGGACCTGACGATCATCAGCGTCTTCGAGGCTGTCGGCGCCTGCGCCCGTGGGCTCATCACACGCGACGAGCTCACGGCGATCGAGAAGGCCGCGTGCCCGGGCGAGGGCGCGTGCGGCGGCATGTACACCGCGAACACGATGGCGGCTGCCGCAGAGGCGCTGGGGATGGCGCTGCCGGGATCGGCCGCCCCGCCGGCCGTCGACCGCCGTCGCGACGACATCGCGTACCGGTCCGGTCAGGCCGTTGTCGCCTTGCTGGAGAAGGGCATCACGGCTCGGCAGATCCTCACGAAGAAGGCGTTCGAGAACGCCATCACCGTGGTCATGGCGCTCGGCGGCTCGACGAACGCGGTGCTGCACCTGCTCGCCATCGCGCACGAGGCGCGCGTCGACCTCTCCTACGACGACTTCAACCGGATCGGTGACAAGGTCCCGCACCTGGCGGACGTGAAGCCGTTCGGCAAGTACGTCATGACCGACATCGACCGCATCGGCGGCATCCCCGTCGTGATGAAGGCGCTGCTCGACGCGGGGCTGCTGCACGGCGACGTGCTCACGTGCACCGGGCGCACGATGGCGGAGAACCTCGCCGAGATGGACATCGCCCCGCTCGACGGTGATGTCATCCGGTCGTTGAGCAACCCGATGCACGCGACCGGTGGCATCACTATCCTGCGCGGCTCGCTGTCACCCGACGGCGCCGTGGTGAAGAGCGCCGGCTTCGACGGCGACGTCTTCGAGGGCCCCGCCCGGGTCTTCGACGGGGAGGCCGGCGTCATGGACGCCCTCGAGCAGGACACCCTCGCCAAGGGCGACGTGATCGTGATCCGCTACGAAGGGCCGAAGGGTGGCCCCGGGATGCGCGAGATGCTCATGGTGACCGGAGCCATCAAGGGCGCCGGCCTCGGCAGGGACGTGCTGCTGCTCACCGACGGCCGCTTCTCGGGCGGGACGACCGGGCTCTGCATCGGGCACATCGCCCCGGAGGCGACTGACGGCGGCCCGATCGCGCTCGTCGAGGAGGGCGACCGGATCCGGCTCGACCTGGGTGCCCGGACCCTCGACCTGCTGGTCCCGCCTGCAGAGCTCGAGTCCCGTCGCGCCGGCTGGAAGCCGCTCGAGCCGCGGTACACGACCGGCGTGCTCGGCAAGTACGCCAAGCTCGTCGGCTCAGCGGCCCAGGGCGCCATCACCGCCTGACCCGCGCGCTCCCGCCGTACCCGCTCCTTGCGTCATCACTGACGAGCCTGGCTCCGCTGTGCTTCCTATGACATCAGTGTCTCAGGATGTGGGACAGGTGTCTCAGAAAGTTGACAGGGGGTGCTGCGACGGGCAGGCTGGCGCCATGCGCCCGATCCTCGTAGTTCTTCAGCGCGACTGCTGACCACCTCGCAGTCGCGCTGACCCCTTCGTGCCACCGGCACAAGGGGTTCTTTTTTGCCCGCAGCACACCTGACAGGAAGCACCCCATGACCGAGAACCTCACCGGAGCCCAGTCGCTCGTGCGCAGCCTGGAGAGCGTCGGCGCGGAGGTCGTCTTCGGCATCCCGGGGGGAGCGATCCTCCCGGCGTACGACCCGCTGTTCGACTCCAAGACGGTCCGGCACATCCTGGTCCGGCACGAACAGGGCGCAGGTCACGCGGCCGAGGGCTACGCCCAGGCGACCGGCCGGGTAGGCGTCTGCATGGCCACCAGCGGTCCGGGGGCCACCAACCTCGTGACCCCCATCGCGGACGCGTACATGGACAGCGTTCCGATGGTCGCGATCACCGGACAGGTGCCCAGTGCGGCCATCGGCACCGACGCGTTCCAGGAAGCCGACATCTGCGGCATCACGATGCCGATCACCAAGCACAACTTCCTCGTGCAGCACGCCGACGACATCCCGCGCACCATCGCGGAGGCCTTCCACATCGCGGCGACCGGCCGTCCCGGTCCGGTCCTGGTCGACCTGCCCAAGGACATCCTGCAGGCGCAGACCACCTTCGCGTGGCCGCCGACGCTCGACCTGCCCGGCTACCACCCCACGACCCGCCCGCACGCCAAGCAGATCCGGGAAGCAGCGCGGCTGATCGCCGAGTCCGCGCGTCCGGTCCTGTACGTCGGCGGCGGCGTCCTCAAGGCCCGGGCCGCTGCCGAGCTGCGCGTGCTCGCGGAGCTCACCGGCATCCCGGTCGTGACGACGCTGATGGCCCGCGGGGCCTTCCCCGACAGCCACGCCCAGCACCTCGGCATGCCCGGCATGCACGGCACCGTCGCGGCCGTGACGGCCCTGCAGAAGAGCGACCTGCTGATCTGCCTCGGCGCCCGCTTCGACGACCGCGTCACGGGCAAGCTCAGCACCTTCGCGCCGACCGCCCGGATCATCCACGCCGACATCGACCCGGCGGAGATCAGCAAGAACAAGACCGCGGACGTGCCGATCGTCGGTGACTGCCGCGAGACCATCGCTGACCTGATCGTGGCGATCCAGGAGGTGTACGCGGCCGGCACCCGGGCCGACCTCACCGGCTGGTGGAAGCAGCTCAGCAGCTGGCGCGACACCTACCCGCTGGGCTACGAGGAGCCGCACGACGGCAGCCTCGCGCCGCAGTACGTCATCGAGCGGATCGGCAAGATCGCCGGCCCCGAGGCGCTCTACGTCAGCGGCGTCGGCCAGCACCAGATGTGGGCCTCCCAGTTCATCGGCTACGAGCACCCCTACACGTGGCTGAACTCCGGAGGCGCCGGCACCATGGGGTACGCCGTACCCGCCGCCATGGGCGCCAAGGTCGGCCGGCCCGAGGCGACGGTCTGGGCGATCGACGGCGACGGCTGCTTCCAGATGACCAACCAGGAGCTCGTCACCTGCGCCATCGAGGGCATCCCCATCAAGGTCGCCATCATCAACAACGGCAACCTCGGCATGGTCCGCCAGTGGCAGACGCTGTTCTACGAGAGCCGCTACTCCAACACCGGCCTGGACTCCAAGCGCATCCCCGACTTCGTGAAGCTGGCTGACGCCATGGGCTGCGTCGGCCTGCGCTGCGAGACGAAGGCTGACGTGGATGCCACCATCGAGAAGGCCATGGCGGTCGATGACGCGCCCGTCGTCATCGACTTCGTCGTGGGCGAGGACGCGATGGTGTGGCCGATGGTGCCGGCCGGTACGAGCAACGACGAGATCCTCGCCGCGCGCGACACCCGCCCGGTCTGGGGAGAGGACGACGTCTGATGTCGACTACTCACACGCTGTCCGTGCTCGTCGAGAACAAGCCCGGCGTGCTCGCTCGCGTCGCGGCTCTGTTCAGCCGGCGCGGCTTCAACATCGAGTCCCTCGCGGTCGGCCCGACGGAGCACCCCACCACGTCGCGCATGACGATCGTCGTCACCGTCGACGACCTGCCGCTGGAGCAGGTCACCAAGCAGCTCAACAAGCTCGTGAACGTGCTGAAGATCGTGGAGCTCGATGCCTCGACGAGCGTGCAGCGCGAGCTGCTGCTGGTGAAGGTGAAGGCCGACCTCGCCACGAGGAGCCACGTGCTGGAGACCGTCCAGCTCTTCCGCGCCAAGGTCGTCGACGTCGCCACCGACGCCGTCACGATCGAGGCCACGGGCACGGCCGACAAGCTGTCCGCCCTCATCAAGGTCCTGGAGCCGTTCGGCATCCGGGAGCTCGTCCAGTCCGGCATGGTCGCCGTGGGCCGCGGTTCGCGCTCGATGACCGGGTCCGAGAACCGCCTTCGCAGTGCCAGCTAAATGCGGGCAAAGCTAGCCACCGAAAGGAACACACCACTCATGGCCGAGGTCTTCTACGACGACGACGCCGATCTGTCCCTCATCCAGTCCAAGAAGGTCGCGGTCCTGGGCTACGGCTCACAGGGCCACGCCCATGCGCTGTCGCTGCGCGACTCCGGGGTCGACGTCCGGGTCGG
>JBHEMB010000149.1:0-4391 GCA_046262855.1 Mycobacteriales bacterium
CCTACGGCCGCGACGACGTGACCATCGGCGTGACCGACGACGGAAGCGGAGGTGTCCAGATGCCGGAGTGGAATGGCTTGACCGGCATGCGGGAGCGGGCGGCAGCCCTGGGCGGGTTGCTCGTGGCCGGTCCCCGTGCCGAGGGCGGCTTCTCGGTGACCGCTGTGCTGCCGCTGTGATCAGGGTGCTGCTGGCCGACGACCAGGCGCTGGTGCGCGCGGGCTTCCGGGCGCTGCTCGACGCCTCCGACGGCATCGCCGTCGTGGGTGAGGCCGGCGACGGTGGCGAGGCGGTCCGGCTCGCGGTCGAGCTGCTCCCGGACGTGGTGCTGATGGACGTGCGGATGCCGGACGTGGACGGCCTCGAGGCCACCCGCCGGCTCGCGGCGGACCCGCGGCTGGCCGACGTACGGGTCATCATCCTCACGACCTTCGAGCTCGACGAGTACGTCTTCGAGGCGCTGCGCGCCGGCGCCTCCGGTTTTCTCCTGAAGGACACCGAGCCGGTCGAGCTGCTGCGCGCCGTCCGGGTCGTCGCTGCAGGCGAGGCCCTGCTGTCGCCCTCGATCACCCGTCGTCTCGTCGAGGAGTACGCCAGTCGCTCTCGCAGCGCGCCTGTCACGCGCGAGCTCGATCGGCTCACCGAACGCGAGCGGGAGGTCGTCGCGCTCGCCGCCGAGGGGCTCACCAACGAGGAGATCGCGCAGCGGCTCGTCATGTCGCCGGCAACCTCGAAGACGCACGTCTCACGGGCGATGGTGAAGCTCGGGGTCCGCGACCGGGCGCAGCTCGTCGTCCTCGCCTACGAGTCAGGGCTCGTCAAGCCCGGTTGGCTCTAGTCCCTGGGGCGTAGCCGGACTGCCTTCCCTCGTACGACGACCGGGCGGCCGATCTCGACAAGCCTCGAGGGCATGACAGAACTCGTCGTAGAGACACATGGCCTGACCAAGCGCTTCGGCCAGCGCACCGCCGTCGACGGACTCGACCTGCATGTCCCCCGCGGGGTCGTCGCAGGCTTCATCGGCGCCAACGGCGCGGGAAAGACGACCACCTTGCGGATGCTGCTCGGGCTGGTGCGGCCGACGGAAGGTACCGCCACCGTGCTGGGTCATGACCTGCGCGAGGCGTCGTCGTACCTGCCGAAGGTGGGCGCCCTGATCGAGAGCCCGGCCTTCTACCCGGGACTGAGCGGGGAGCGGAACCTGCGCGTGCAGACCACTTTGGGAGGCATCCCTGACCAGCGCATCCCCGCCGTGCTCGAGGTCGTCGGGCTGTCCGGTCGTGGCGGCGATCCCTACAAGAGCTACTCGCTCGGCATGAAGCAGCGGCTCGGCATCGCGTCGGCACTGCTCGGCGAACCGGAGCTGCTGGTCCTCGACGAGCCGACCAACGGCCTGGACCCGACCGGCATTCGCGAGATGCGAGAGCTGCTCCGGCAGGTCGCGGACACCGGGCTCACGGTGCTCGTCAGCAGCCACCAGCTCGTCGAGCTCGAGCAGGTCTGCGACTGGCTGGTGATGGTCGATGCCGGCAAGCGCGTCTTCCAGGGCACCACGGCGCAGCTGCTCGCCGCCGGCAGCGACCGGCTGGTGCTCGCCACCGAGCACGCCCGCGACCTCGACCGGCTGGTCACCATCCTCGGCACGCGCGGTGCCGCGGCCTCGCGGCAGGGACGCAAGGTGCACGTCCCTCTCGGCGACGTGCAGGACGTCACGGGCTTCCTTGCCGACATCAACCGAGCGGCCATGGGTGAAGCCATCGCCCTCGTCGAGATCGCCGTCGCTGCAGGGACTCTCGAGGACCGCTACGCCTCCCTGGTAGGTGCCGCATGAACGCCCTTCGCTCTGAGCTGGTCAAGCTCGGCCGCCGGACCACCTTGTTCGCGGCCGGTGCTGTGCTGCCCTTCCTCGCGCTGCTCGCGACCACGCTGGTGATCCTCAACGCCAACGACCAGCCCGGCGTCGCCCGCGGCGACGACTTCGAGCCGTCGCTCGTCCAGCTCGGCCGGAGCAACGGCCTGACGGCCGGCTTCCGCTCTTCGACCGGTTTCCTGGGGATCCTGGTCTTCACGCTGTTCCTCACCAGCTTCAGCAGCGAGTTCGTGCAGGGGACGCTGCGCACGCTGCTGGTCCGCGAGCCGCGGCGCGGCCGGTTGCTGGTGGGCAAGCTCGCCGCGGTGCTGTCCCTCGTCGCGTTGTCGTTGCTGCTCGCCGAGGTGCTCAGCATCGGGTTGTCCGCGGTCCTCGCGTCCTCGCGTGGCGTCAGCACGAGCGACTGGTGGACGGGCGCGGGGCTGCAGCAGGCCGGCGGGGACTACCTCAACGCCCTGCTCGCCGCGGCCCTCTTTGGCGCGCTCGGCACTGCAGTCGCGCTGCTCACGCGGTCCACGGTGGTTGGCCTCGCGATCGGGTTGGCGTGGCTGATGCCCATCGAGCACATCGTCCAGAACGCCTGGGCCGACGCGGAGAAGTGGTTCCCGGGACTGCTGTTCGACGTCGTCGCCCGCGGTGGCTCCTCGCTGGTGACGTACTCACGCGGCCTCACCATGGGTGCGGCGCTGGCGTCGGTGCTGCTCGCGGCGGGCGCGACCGCGTTCCTGCGGCGCGACGTCAGCGGGTGAGCAGGTCCCGGACGTGACCGGTCTCGTTGAGGCTGATCAGACCGCGTCTGCCGTCCCTGGCTGCGCCGATCCTCGTCAGCGAGGCGTAGTCGGGGGCGCACCACAGCAGCCGGTCCTGACCCGACACGTGGCCGGCGTAGGCGTTGATCACGCCGCTGTGCGTGAAGAGCACGGCTCGGCCGCCCGGGTGCCGGTCGACGATCTCCTCGATCGCGACGATCACGCGCTTCTTGAACTCGTCGGGGTCGACGGAGCCCGCCGTGATGTCGCCGCTGACGAGCGCCTGCCAGCGGGGGTCGTTCGCGGCGCGCAGCTCCTCCACCGGGACGTAGGAGCTCTCCTCGGCGTCGAACTCGGCGATCCCGGGCGCGATGCTCAGCGGCAGGTCGAGCTGGTCCACCAGCGGCGCGGCCGTCTCCAGCGCCCTGGCCGCAGGGCTGCTGTAGAGGTGGTTGGTCTCGTCGTGGGCGAGGGCCTCGAGCACCCGCTCGGCCTGCCGGCGACCGAGGCCCGCAAGGCCCGGGTCGGCCGGAGAGCCGTCATGGGTTTCGTCGATGCGCACCGGCAGCGCGTGGCGGACCAGGACCAGTTCCATGGGACGGCAGCGTAGTCAGGGCAGGAGCAGGCAGCTGTCCCCGAACTCGTGCCAGAGGTAGTGCTCGTCCTCCGCATGCTCGTACGCCCGTTGCACGAGCTCGGCGCCGGCAACGGCTTCCAGCAGGTGCACATGGCTCGCCCCCGGCTCGTGCCACCCGGTCACGAGCCCGTTGACGACGCGCGCCGGGCGGTCGGTGCCGAGAACCAGATCGGTCCAGCCGCGTCCGGCCCGCACGAAGCCGCTCTCGTCGGCAACACTCTCGAGAGCGCGCGTCACCGTCGTACCGACGGCGACGACGCGGCCGCCCCGCCAACGCACATGGTTGGCCAGAGCGGCGGTGCTGGCCGGGACGTCGAACCGCTCGGGGTTCGGGGGCTCGCCGACCTCCGGCGAGGAGACGCCGGTGTGCAGCGTGACGGGCGCCATCAGCACGCCGCGGGTTACCAGCTCGGTGACCGTCCGGTGCGTGAACGGTCTGGCCGCGCTGGGCATCTCGGCCGAGCCGGGCTCGTGCGCGAACACCGTCTGGTACGCCGAAAGCGGCCACCGCTGTGGGATGTAGCCGTAGGCGATAGGCCGGCCGTGCGTCTGCAGCAGCCCGGTGACCGGTCCCTCGACGGCGACGGCGACGCGGTGCAGCCGGTGCTGGTCGGGCAGGGTCTCGAGGACATCGAGCCACGAGCCGGCCGGAAGCCCGATCCGCTCGCCCTCGTGGACGTCCGTGACAGGTCCGAAGGACAGGCCCGCGGGGCGCACCTCCACGACCCAGGTGCCGTCATCGAGGGCGCTGGCGAAGTGCACCTCGACCTCCGCGCCGTCCGCCCGGTGACCGTCGACGCTCGCGGCCAGGGTCGCGCTCCGGTTGACGACAACCAGGTCGCCGGGGGAGAGGAACGCCGGAAGCTCGCGGAAGACCGAGTCGGTGAGCGCGTCCGGGGTGGCGACGAGGAGTCGGACCTCGTCCCGCTCGAGGCCACGCGCCTCGGCGGGTTCCGTCGCGTTGCGGGTGATCAGCGCGCTCATCCGATCTCCACCGGCGTCAGGTCGGCTGCGCGATAGCGGCCGCTCGGCTGCTCGAGCAGGCGGAGGAACGCTGGGACGACGGTCTCCGGCAGCGGGCGATCAGAGATGTCCTCGCCGGGGAACGCGGCCTGGTGCATGTCGGTGCGCATGT
>JBHEMB010000150.1:0-5247 GCA_046262855.1 Mycobacteriales bacterium
CCCCGCCCCCGCAGCCAGCCAGCCCCGTCGTGAATGGATACTGCGCTGCCGCTTTCGGCCTGAAACAGCAGCGCGGTGTCCCTTCATGGGCGGGAGAGGGGGTGGTTAGGTGAGGTGCAGCTCGACCTCGGCGACGACGCCGTCGGTGATCGTGTAGGCGTGCACCTCGTCGGCGTCCGAGCGGGTGCTGACGAGCAGCCAGTAGGGGAACCCGGCCGTCTCGGACCAGCGGATGTCGGTGCGCGACGGGAAGGCCTCGGTCATCGTGTGCGAGTGGTAGACGACCCACGGCACCTCGTCCGCGTCGTCGATCACCCGGTAGACCCGAAGCCACTCGGCGCTGTCGAACGTGAACCCCGTCGGGGACCGCTCGGCGTTCTCCATCTCGAACAACCGGGCCGCCTCGTCGCCACGGGCGGAGATGACGCCGCAGCACTCGTCGGGGTGGTCACGGCGGGCGTGCGAGATCACCTGGTCGACCATCGCCCGCGGCAGGCTGAGAGACACGCTGCAACCCTAGGCGTCGGGGTCGCGCGTGGACCCGAGCCGGGGGTCCAGGCATGACAGCAGCGACTCCTGCAGGTACCCGAGCCAGCCGTACACCTCCAGGGCCTGCCGCGCCGGGTGGTCCTCCTCGTAGTCCTCGGGGTCGGTCTCCTCGGTGACACCCAAGGACGTCCCGAGCGCCAGCCGCATGTCGTTCAGGGCGCCGAGCCAGGCGTCGCACGCGTCCCGGTCGAGATCGAGCCGGCCGCCGCCCTCGGGCAGCGTCTCGAGGACGACCGTCGCGTCGCCGCGCTTCGCGGCCCTCAGGTCGGAGTCGGTGTACCGGCGGAAGTCGGAGGCCGCGGTCTTGTCCTCGGGGTACGCGTCCGGCAGCAGCCGCAGCAGCACCGGGTCGTCCGGGGTGCTGACGTCGCCGCTCGGCAGCCCGACCATGGTCGCGAGCGGGTCCTCCAGGTCGTCGTGAGCCGGCTCGACGATGGTGAGGATCTCGTTCGCGAGCTGGGCGAGGACCTGCGCCTCGACCGCCTCGAGATCGGCGCGCACGCCATGCCGGTGCCGGGTGAACCTCATGCGATCAGTCTTGCTGAAGGGTGGCCCAGAGGCCCTTTGCGTGGCAGCGCGCCACGTCCGCCTCCATCTGCTCCCGCGACCCGTTGCTCACGACCGCGCGACCCTCGTGGTGCACCTGCAGCATCAGCTCCGTGGCCTTGTCGCGGCTGTAGCCGAACAGCTCCATCAGCACATGGGTGACGTAGCTCATCAGGTTGACCGGGTCGTTCCAGACGATGGTGACCCACGGCCGGTCGACGACCTGCTCGGTGTCCGGCCGCTCGACCTCAGCGGGAGCGGTCACGTCGCGAGGTTCCTCTTCAGCACCTTGCCGGTGGCGTTGCGCGGCAGCTCGTCCAGGAACCGGAACTCGCGGGGCACAGCGAACCGCGCAAGCTTGTCCCTGACCAGCTGCTGCAGCTGCTCCTCCGACGCGTCGCCGACGACGTGCGCGACCAGCTTCACGCCGTACGACGGATCCTCCGCTGCGGTGATGGCGACGTCCCGGACCCCGGGATGGCCCAGCAGCACGTCCTCGACCTGGTTCGGGTAGACGTTCTCGCCGCCGATGACGACCATGTCGTCGTCGCGGCCGAGCACGGTGAGCAACCCGTCGTCGCCGATCACGCCGAGGTCCCCGGTGTCGATCAGCCCGTCGAGGCGGTCCTTGTCGGAGCCGTCGGTGTACCCGCCGAACGCCAGCCCACTGCCGACGAACAGCCGTCCCGCCTTACCGGGTGGGCAGTCGTCACCGTGCTCGTCCACCACCCTCAGCCGGACGCCCGCCGGCGGCTTCCCTGCCGTCCTCGGGTCACGAGCGAGCTCGTCCGGTGTCGCGACCGCCGCATACGCGACCTCGGTCGAGCCGTAGAGGTTGTAGAGCACCGGGCCGAACGTCTCGAGGGTGCGTGTCGCCAGGTCGCCTGGCAGCGCCGAGCCGCTCGAGGCGATGACCTTGAGCGAGCTCGTGTCCGGGCCGGCCGCCTTGAGCAGCATGTCGAGCATCACCGGTACGACGATCAGGGCCGTGGCCGAGTGCTCCTCGACCAGCCTGAGGACCTTCCCCGGATCGAACGTGCGCGTGAGCACGATGGTCGACCCGAGCAGCATCCCCAGGGTCAGGTGCCCCAGTCCCCAGGCATGGAAGACCGGGCACGCGATCACTGTCGTTTCGCCTGTGTGCAAAGGGATCCGGGACAGCATCGCCACCGCATCGTCGATCGACGCGCTGCTGCGGGCGGCTCCTCGAGGGGCTCCCGTGGTGCCGCTGGTGAGGATGACCATGCGGGTCTGGTGACCGGTCTTGGGAGGCGGGCCCAGCTCGCTGGACTCCGCGAGCGAGCCGAGCTCCTCGGTCGTCAGGGCGATCCTGCCCGCGGAGGCCTGGGCCAGCAGGCCGGCGAACTCGGCATCGTGCACGACGACGACGGCTCGCTCGCGATCGAGCACCTCGGCGAGCTGCCCCGCGGCGGAGCCGGTGTTGAGGAACAGCACGTCACCGCCGGCCTTGGAGACCGCCACAGCCGCCTCGATGAAGCCGCGACCGTTGCGGGCCAGCAGCCCGACGGGCGAGCCGATGCCGACGCCTCGGGCCCGCAGCTCGCCGGCCAGCCGATCCGTCCGTTGGTGGATGTCGCGGTAGGTCAGCGACCCCTCGTCGTCGACCAGCGCGACCCGGTCGGGATGCCGGGCGGCGCCGGCGGCGTAACCGGTCGCCGGCGTGAGCCCCCAGCGGGCGACCGCCAGCCCCATGCCGAGCAGCCGGTCCGGGCGCACGGGCGCGAGCAGCCCGGCCCGGGCCAGCACCTTGGCGCCCTCGAGATCCACCTGATCACCCTGCCACGGATCAGCTCGCGGGCGCCGCGGGGGCCGCACCGCTGAGGAAGCGCAGCGACACCGTGTCCAAGCCGTTGTCGGTGAGCACCGACTCGGTGCCCGGAACCCCCGGCGACAGGACGGCGACCTGCGCGATGTCCCGCTGGTCGAGGACCTGGTAGGCGATCCAGCCATTTGCCGCCCAGTCCGGGTCCGCCGCGAGATCGGCAACCTTGCGCAGGTGCGTGCCATCCACGTTCACCGCGAACACCGCGGGGTCGCCCTCGCTGCTCAGCCTGGTGAACAGCAGCCGCTTCCCGTCCGGGCTGTAGGCCCCGGAGAAGTCCACGTTTCCGGCAGCCGTGATGCGCTTGAGGCCGGTGCCCTCGACGCCCACGGTGAAGACGTCGAGGTTGCTGCCGACCGGACGGGTGAACACGATCCGCGTGCCGTCCGGCGAGAACCGTGGCTTCAGCCCGCCGGCTCCCGTGAGCCGCGTCGGCACCCCGCCGGCTGACGGCGCGTTCCAGAGTTGGCCCTCCCGCTCGAAGACGAACATCGTGCCGTCCGGTGACAGGTCGGCGCTCTCCGCATCGGCCGGGCTCTCGTTGCGCGGTGCGCCGCCCGTGTCGGGGACGCTGTCGAGCTGCCCTGTCGTGGTGTCGGCGCCGGCGTCGGTCAGGTGGGCGTAGTAGACCCGGGACGTCGTACGCGACCACGTGGCGACGTCCAGCTCGCCCGCAGCCGCCGCGAGCGTCTTCGTCGCCCCGGTCGTGGGCTCGATCGTCCGCAGCTCGGACCTCGTGCTGCTGGCGAGCGAGTACGCCAGCGCTGGAGGGGCGCTCGTCGCGCTCTCGGCAGCGACAGCGGAGGGGGCGGGCAGCAGCGGTGTCGCAGCAACGGCGAGCACCAGCAGGGCGGAGCAGGTCCTGCGCATGAGAAGTCCATTTCTCTCGAGTGATGTTCGACGCAGTCTGGCCTACCCGGTCAGTGGGCCCTGAACAGCTCGGTCCGCGCGACGCATCCGTCCCTCTCGTCGGCCAGCGCAAGCCGTTCCGGGTCGGCCATGAACTCGGTCAGCGCAGCCTCGCCGGGCAACTCGAGCACCTGCACCTCGGTCGGCCCCTCACCCATCACAGTGAGGCGTTGAAGGACCTTTCCGCCGTACCGCGCTTCCAGGATCGCCAGGACCTTGTCCTCGTACGACGCGAGCGCGGCCGCACGCCCCGGGACAGCCTGCAGCAGGACCACGAGCTTCACAGCAGCAGTCTTGCGGTCAGGAGACCGGTGCCCTAACGTACAACCTGATGGTTGTAGATGTGGACCTCCTCTTCCACGCGCTGGCCGACCCGACGCGTCGGGAGATCGTGTCCGTCGTCCTCAGCACGGAACAGTCCGTGTCCGACCTGGCGCGGCTGTTCCCGATGAGCTTCGCGGCCGTGCAGAAGCACGTCGTCGTCCTGGAGGCGGCCGGGCTCGTCCGGAAGCAACGGAGCGGCCGGGAGCAGCGGGTCAGCGGCAACGTCGACGCGCTGCGCGAGGCGCATCGGCAGCTGGACCGGCTCGAGGCCGTGTGGCGCGGCCGGATCGACCGCATCGGCGAACTGCTCGCCGAGCCCGACACCAAGGAGCAACGATGACTGCGATCGACATCGCACGGGACCCCGACACCCGGACGCTGACCGTCACGACGACGTTCGACGCACCCCCGGAGCGGGTCTGGGAGATCTGGTCGGACCCGCGCCAGCTCGAGCGGTGGTGGGGGCCGCCGACGTACCCGGCCACCGTCGTCGACCACGACCTCGCACCGGGTGGGCGGGTGACCTACTTCATGACCAGCCCCGAGGGCGACAAGCACCACGGCTGGTGGCTCGTCCAGTCCGTCGAGCCGCCGCGCAGCCTCGAGTTCCAGGACGGCTTCGCCGACGACTCCGGCGCGCCCAACCCGGACCTTCCTGTCACGCAGACTCACGTGACCCTCGAACCTGATGGCGCCGGCACCCGGATGGTGCTCGCGACCACCTACGCGACGCTCGCGGACCTTGAGCAGGTCGAGGCGATGGGCATGATCGAGGGCATCTCCGCAGCCCTCGATCAGATCCCCGACATCCTGGCCGCGTGACCCGTCGCCCGGGGAATGACGTGGGCAGGAAGCGCGCTGGACAGATACGCTAGGAGTTCTCCGAAAGGGGGGTGACAGGTCTCGACTCCGGATGTTGGGACAGGTGAAGCGGGCCGAGGAAGCCGACGATGATCTCGTTAACCACGAAATGTCGGAAAACACATCAAGCGCCGACAACAGTCCGCGCGCGTACGCCCTCGCTGCCTAAGCAGTAGGTCGTCGCTGTCAGCCCAGGAGCGCCTCCGGCCTGGGAC
>JBHEMB010000151.1:0-13895 GCA_046262855.1 Mycobacteriales bacterium
GGTGTACACGAGTTCTACGCAGATGTTCGTTTCCACGCGTGATCCTGCCAGCGGTACGACAGATATCGGCACCGCGTACCAGGGTGGCTTGTTCACTCAGCAACGGGTCAAGAGCTACACGAGTGTGCTCAGTTCCGAGCATGTGGCCGACCTCGTGCGATCGGACTTGGGACTCACCACATCGTCCGAAGCCCTCTCCCACCAGATCTCGGCGAGTGCTCCGTTGGACACCGTGCTGCTCAACGTGAAGGTGACAGATCAGGATCCGGAGCAAGCGCAGGCCATCGCAAACTCCGTCGGTCGAGTTTTTCCCAGGCTCGTAGACCAGCTAGAGGCTCCGACTGGCGGCGGGACCTCGCCCGTCAAGGTTAGCGTCGTGCAGCCGGCACAGCTCGCCACGCAGACCTCGCCTCGGCCGAAGTTGAACCTCGCACTCGGGCTGCTCGTCGGGTTGGCGGTCGGCATCGGCGGGGCAGTTGCGCGAGAGACTCTGGACACGTCGGTCAAAGGACCCGAGCAGGCTGCCGAACTGGCGGGGGCGCCCGTCATTGGCGCCATCACGTTCGACGCGGATGCGTCCAAGACGCCACTTGTTGTCGTGTCCGCGCCAGGCTCCCCTCGGGCGGAGGCCTTCCGGCAGCTTCGCACCAACCTGCAGTTCGTGGACATCGAGCCTCCGCTGCGCTCGGTCGTGGTCACGAGTTCGGTGTCAGGCGAGGGCAAGTCGACGACAACCTGCAACCTTGCCATCACGCTTGCGGAGGCGGGCCTTCGCATCATCCTCGTCGAGGCTGACCTGCGGCGACCTCGCGTGGCCGACTACATGGGCTTGGAAGGCGCCGTAGGTCTCACGAGCGTCCTGCTCGGCCGGGTCGATCTCGACACCGCACTGCAGCCATGGCGCGACCTCAGTCTGTCGGTGCTCCCGAGCGGGCCGCTTCCTCCCAACCCCAGCGAGCTGTTGGGTAGCGCCGGCATGGGGGAACTCCTGCACGAGCTGGAGCAACGCGCCGACATCGTGCTCCTCGACGCTCCGCCGCTTCTGCCGGTCACCGATGCGGCCGTGCTCGGCGCTTCAGCCAGTGGCGTCATCCTGCTGATCCGCAGCAGCAAGACGCGCCGCGAGCAGGTCCACCGGGCGGCGTCCATCCTGACGACTGTCGGAGCAACTCCCTTGGGTGCCGTCCTCAACATGGTCCCCACAAGGGGTCCTGACGCCTATGCGTACGGCTATGGGTACGGCTACGGATACAACTACCGCCCGGACGCGACGGGCAGTCGTCTTTCGACAGCAGAGGCAGCCGTGCGACCTGCTCCGGAACGCAAGCCGGTTGTCGCGACCGACCAAGGCGAGGCGAGGGTGAAGGTCGAGCGCGAAGCACAAGTCGAGGCCCCCGAGCCAGCCCACGCCCTGGCCGAGGGGGAGATGCATCATGACCCGCCCAACCGGGCCGAGGCGCCTCTGGCTCGTCCCGCTGCCGGTTCGGCCGAAGACGAGCCGCGACCGTCCGCTCCGTTTCCTGACGGAGCCTCGCGGCAGCCGAAGCCGGAGCCCGCTGAACCGGCATCGCGAACCGTGCAGGAGGACGCCGCCTCCGAAACAGTGGACGACTGGTGGCGAGCGCACGCCTCCTTCGAGCCTCGCGACAGCGGGAACTGACAGGCGGCCGCACCACGGACTGTTCGTGCCGCCGCGCCACGAGATCGTCGGCCGGTGAAGCCCTGGGCTGGCCGTGGCGGTCACGTGTGCTCCGGCCATCTCGCTGCATAGTGGATCCCATGCGGGACAGCCACCTTGATCAGCAGCACAAGAGTTCGTCGCATGAGCACGCGGCCGTCGAGCCCAGCGAGATCGACTGGGACGAACGCTACGGCGGCGACCAGCTGTGGAGTGGCGCGCCGAACGGGTCACTCGTCGCCGAGATGTCGGGGGTGGCGTCACCAGGGCGGGCGCTCGATGTGGGGTGCGGTGAGGGCGCCGACGCAGTCTGGCTCAGCCAGCAGGGCTGGGACGTCACCGCACTGGACGTCTCCCGCGTGGCTCTCGACCGAGCCGCCGCCGCGGCCGAGGAGGCTGGCGTGACAGTGGAGTGGCTGCACAGCGGGCTGCTCGAGGCGGCGCTGGAGCCGGGCAGCTTCGACCTGGTGACGGCGCACTACCCCGTGCTGCGCCGGACGCCCGAGGAAGACGCGATCCGGATGCTGATGGACCTGGTGGCTCCTGGTGGAACGCTGTTGTTCGTGCACCATGCGGACATCGACAAGGTGCAGGCCGCCGAGCACGGCTTCGACCCGGAGGACTACGTCCAACCGCGCGACGTCGCGGCACACCTCGGGAGCGACTGGCGTGTCGTGGTGAACGAACGCCGCAGCCGGCACGTCGAGCGCGGAGGCGGCGCGCACCACGACGCCGACCTCGTGCTGCGTGCCGTCAAGGCTCTGGCTGAGCCGAGCTGACCGCCCGCGCCCTGGATGGCTGGCGGGATGGCCGCCGTCCGTTACGGTTCCCAGGTGCTGAGGCGAGCTCCGGGGCTGCTCGCCGGCACGGTCACCGCGGTCCTGGTCGGGTTGCTGCTGCATCAGCGCAGCACGCAGCACCTGGTGAACGTCGATGACTACCTCTACTCGCGTCAGACCGACCTCTTCTGGGAGGCCCTGACCTCGGGCCGCATCGGGATCGTCGACGCCTGGAAGCTCTTCGCCGTCAACAGCCCGCTCGTCCCGGCGTTGGCCTCGCCGATCGCAGCGTTCTCCGCGTCGCCGGGCGCCTTCGTCCTCGTGCAGGTGCCGCTCGCGTTGGGTCTGCTGGCCGGAGCTGCCGCGCTGCTCCGCCGTACCGGCGTTGCAGGACCTGCGAAGTGGGCCGCGGCACTGGCGGCCGTCGCGATGCCGCCGGTGCTGACCTACACCGCGATGCTGAGCTTCGCGGTCGCCGCCTCGCTTTGCACGGTCGCGACCCTCGCCGTCTACCTCAGCACGCAACGGCTGCGGCTTCGCTGGCAGAGCGCGCTGCTCGGCTTGCTCTTCGGTCTGCTGTCGCTGTCGCGCGTGGTCGCGCTGGTGTACGCCGCGGCAATCGGCCTGCCCATGGCCGTCGACCTCCTGCTCGACCGCGGCGACTGGCGCCGACGTGTGCAGAACCTCGGCATCACCATCGCTGTCGCATTCGCCGTGGCGGCACCGTGGTGGTTGACCGCAGGTCCGAAGGCGATGGACTACCTGCTCGACGCCGGCTACAGCAGCGGCAGCGTCTTTACTTCCGACACCTCGCCACTGCGGACCGAGCTCAACCGCCTCACCCACACCGCAGACGAGACCGGCTGGCTGCTCGCCTGGCTCCTCGTCGCTGTGTGGATCGCCGGTCTGGCCAGTTCCGTCGTCAGCTTTCGCCGGGAGCGCACCGAGGCAGCAAGGGCGACCATCCTCGTCGCCACAGCCGTCCCGATCGGCATGGTGCTGCTCGGGACGAGCAGCAACGCGGGCACCGCCTTCGCGCTGCCCTTCGAGGTGCTCGCCGTCGTCATTGCAGTCGCCGGCCTTCGCTCGTTGATCGGCCGAGCGGTGCTCGCCCTCGCAGGTGTGGCCGTTGCCGTAGCCGCAACCGCGGTCTTCACATCCGATGCTCCGTCGGCCTGGCACGGTCACGAGCTCTGGCTGGCGGGCATCCCGGCGCGGGCCCAGCAGCAGGCGGCGCTCGGCTGCCGATGCGCCCTGCCGGACGTTGCGGAGCTCAACCGTGACGTCTACGACCTGATCGGGACCGCGCCGACACTGATCCTGCGCGACGACGCCATGGTCAACCCCGAGAGCTTGCGATGGCTTGCGCAGCTCGATCGTAAGGACCTGCAGCTCGCGGCACCGCCGGGTGCCACGGTCGACGCAGGTCAGCTCGCCGCGACGGAGTACGTGCTCGCGGGCAGCACCCCGGCGCCGTACCTCGGTGTCAACCTGGCCGCGGCAGAGCAGGCGCTGCCGGGCGCGGGCTTCCACAAGGTGTTCACCCGGCGACTGTCGGCTGCCAGCACGGTCGAAGTCTGGTCACGCTGAGCGCGATCCACGCCCTCCCCGACAGTCGGCTGATGAACTCACTGGCCCCTGGCCGAGCTCAGCCGGCGGTGAAGGGTCCGTTGCGGTCGATGTAGGCCATGCTCGAGTCCGCGAGTTGCACGAACGTGGTGGCCCACCCGTCATCGGTGGCGGACCAGGTGGTGTCGCCAACCTGCAGGGTGACGGTGCCCGGACGTGTCTTGGTCTCGCCGGCCACGATGGTCTTGCCTGCCTCCGTGACCCGGCTGTACTCCGAGCCGTGCATGGCTGTGATGGGTCCGGTGGCGGTGGCCGTCAGGGCCAGTGACTCGGTGCTGGTGGTGTCGGAGCAGGAGCCGCCGTCAGCGGGGCACTGTGTTCGGGTGACCTGCACGGGGGTGGCTGCCAGCGTCACGCTCGACAGGTTGCCGGAGGTGGACAGCGCCCTGGCGGGGGCCGTGGCTTGCACGTCGATGCGACTCGAGGAGCCGTCGGGGCGAAAGATCGTCTGGCTGAACAAGACGAAGGCGTTGGTGCGGTCAGCCCCGGCCAAGACCCAGCCCATCGCGTTCGGATCGTCGACCTCGGCGTACAGGCTGAGCGGGACGTGCGTGGTCGTGATGGCATCCGGGGCGCCGGAGCCAGTGCCGTAGCCGGCGGGGGTGGTCGTTGCGGCCGTCGCCGGAGCGGCGAACAGCATGGGAATCGTCAGGACGGTGGCACAGCTCAGGGCGCGCTTCATTGCGAGGGGGCTTCCTGCTTCTTTAAAGGGGATCAGCGCGCGCAACGCTAAGCGCCCGCACGTCCGGTCGACGCGTCAGCCTCGGAAATGGCTCGAAAGAACCACGTTGTGACGGTCTGCGTACGACCTGCTGGTCACGACGGGCTATGGGGTGTCGGTCACCGTGCGCGCAGGATGGATGACGGCCTGCAACTACTCCCTGGGAATCGTCGTGACCTCACTGCCCGCCGGTGCTGCCGCTGACGAGGACGCCGGTGTGCTCTTGCTCGTCGAGGACGACCCGGACCACGCCTTCCTCGTCACTCGTCGGCTGCGCGAGCAGCTGCCGAAGGGCTGGCGGGTCGAGCGGCTGGCCACCGCGGCGGCGGCCTGCGCGCGGTTGTCGGAGGGCAGCGTCAGCTGCGTGGTGCTGGACCTGTCGTTGCCCGATGCCCGCGGCCTGGAGGCGGTCACCCGGATGCGCGGTGCCGCTTCCGACGTACCGATCGTGGTCTTGACCGGGACCGACGACGCCGCCCTCGGCCGCGATGCGCTGCGTCTCGGTGCTCAGGACTACCTGGTCAAGGGTCGGCACGGCGCCGACGCCCTGAGCCGATCCGTCGTCTTCGCCCTGGAGCGCACTCGCCGGCGGGCTCTCGAGCAGCGCGAGGCGATGCTCACCGACCGGCTGCGGCTGGTGCTGGAGGGGTCCGCCGAGGGCATCTGCATGCTCGACGCCTCCGGGGCGATCACGTTCGTGAACCGTGCGGGCGCGAAGCTTCTCGGCAGTGACGCCCGGTCGCTGTCCGGCCGGCTGCTGCACGACTTCCATGCCTGCGAGGACGCCGCCGATTGTGCTCTGGCACAGGCGCTCTGCTCGCCCGACCGGCACGACGCCGGCGAGCAGGTGTTCCGGTCGCAGTCCGGCACCCAGCACGTCCTCGAGGTGCGGGTCCGCGAGCTCGGCCATCCGCAGACCACACCCGGGCTCGTCGTGAACATGACCGACGTCACCCGACGGCACCAAGCGCTGCAGGCGTTGGCCGAGCGGGAGACCCAGCTGGTGGACGCCCAGCGGCTCGCCCACCTCGGCAGCTGGGAGTGGAACCTGGCCACCGGCGAGGTGCTCTGGTCCGACGAGATGTACGCCATCACCGGCCTGGCCGCCGACGAGGTGCCCCGCGACGCACGGGCCTTCGCGGCCTACCGCGACCTCACCCCGGCCGGCGAGCAGGCCGAGCTCGACGACCTCTTCGGCCGCTGGGCCGCGGACCGGCCGCCGGCCGTGGTAGGTCACCGGCTGGTACGGCCCGACGGCACCTGGCGCTGGCTGCAGTGCCGCGCCAGTGTCGCTGAGGCCGCCGGCGGCCAGGCGATGCGCGTCGTCGGGACGGTCCAGGACGTCACCGAGCAGAAGGCCGCCGAGGACGCGCTGGCCCACCAGGCCCTGCACGACGCACTCACCGGCCTGCGGAACCGGGCCCTGCTGCTGGACCGTCTCGATCGGGCACTGGCAGATCCCCGGCGTACGGCGGTAGCGGTCGTCTACATGGACCTGGACCGCTTCAAGTGGGTCAACGACAGCCTCAGCCACGCCGCGGGTGACGAGCTGCTGCTCGCTGTCGCGCGCCGGCTGACGCGCGTGATCCGCCCGGACGACACCCTCGCGCGCTTCGGCGGCGACGAGTTCGTCCTGATGTGCGAACGGCTCCAGACCGAGCAGCAGGTGCTCGACGTGGTGAGCCGGATCTGCCAGCAGCTCGAGGTCCCCTTCATGCTCGACGGCCGCGAGGTCGTGGTGACGGCCAGCATGGGGCTCGCTGTCGCCCGTGCCCGTGAGGCCACCGATTCAGAAGCGCTGCTGCGGGACGCCGACACCGCGATGTACCGCGCCAAGGACAACGGCCGGGCCCGCTGCGAGATCTTCGACGAGGGCATGCGGCTGCGCGCGACCGAGCGACTAGAGCTGCAGAACGAGCTGCGGCGGGCGCTGCAGAACCATGAGTTCGTCCCCTGGTACCAGCCGGTCGTGGACCTGCGGAGCGGACGCGTCGTGGGGTGCGAGGCGCTGGCGCGGTGGCAGCACCCCACCAGGGGCCTGCTGACTCCGGACCTGTTCATCGGGCACGCCGAGGAGACCAGCGCGATCATCGGTCTGGGCGAGTCGATCCTCGTCGATGCCTGTCGGCAGGTCGCGCACTGGAACAGGTCGCGTCCGGTGGGCGAGGCCCTGAGCCTCGCGGTCAACGTGTCGGCACGACAGCTCGGATCGTCAGACCTCATCGAGACCGTGCGTGCCGCTCTCGCGGACGCCGGCCTGGCCGCGTCGCAGCTCTGCCTGGAGGTGACGGAGTCCGTCGTCATGGACGACGTGCGGATCAGCGGTGACGTGCTCGGGGGTTTGCGGGAGATCGGAGTACGGACGGCGGTGGACGACTTCGGCACCGGCTACTCCTCGCTCGCCTACCTGCTGAGCCTGCCGGTCGACGTGCTGAAGATCGACCGCTCCTTCGTGAACTCCCTCGACGTCGCAGACGGTCCCGCCGTCGCGATCGTGCGCGCCATCACCGCGTTGGCGGACGCGCTCGGCCTCGGCGTGCTCGCCGAGGGGGTGGAGACGACTCAGCAGCTCGGGCTGCTCGAGGTGCTCGGCGTCCAGCATGGCCAGGGCTTCCTGTGGGGTCGACCGGTTCCCGCCGGCGAGGCGTCGTGGCGCACGTGGCCGCGGCCGGCTGTTCCTGCGGCGCGGGTATCCCCGGACGCCACGCTCGACGCCCGGAGCTCGCCGTGAGCCTCCGGCATCAACCCAACGCCGTACTCCCGATCGCCCAGGCCTTCGAGTTCGTGGTCTGCAGCGCCGCCGTCGTCGTCCAGGTCCGGGCCCGCCGGCGGCGGGCGTCCGGTGCCAACGGCTGGGCCCTCGTCGTCTTCGGCGTGCTCGCGCTCGTCCTCTCGTTCGCGCCGTTCACGCTGAAGGACGACGGCTCGGTCCTGATGCACCTCCTCATCATCCTGCTGGTGTGCCTGCTGCTGATGGTGCCTTTCGGGCTCGTGCAGTTCGCCCGCTCGCTCACCGCACTCGGCCCGGGTGCCTCCCGGCTCAGCCAGGTCCTGACTGGCGGGGTCGTCGCCGCGACCGTGGTGTCCCCCCGGTTCCCCGAGCCGGACGCACCTCGGAGCCACTGGTTCACCGGCTACATCATCGCGTTCGTTGCGGCCTGGGCCATCCAGTCGTGGCTCGCCGCGTGGGGGCTGTGGACGGCCGGGCGCGGACAACCGGCCGTGGTCCGCAAGCGCATGCGGCTGCTCGGCGCGGGCGCGCTCGTGGTCGCTGTCGAGCTCATCGTCGGCGGCTCGTCCTCGTCCAAGGGAGGCGCCCTCGAGCTCGTCACCACGGTGATGGGCGCGGCTGGCATCGCCCTGTTGGCGTTGGCCTTCATGCTGCCCGACTGGCTCCGGATCGTGTGGCGGACGTCCGACCTCGGTGAGCTGAGCGCGGCGGAGCGGCGGCTGATGTCTGCCGTCTCCGCGGAGGAGGTCGGGGCCGCCATCGTCCCCGCGGTTGCGCGGCTCTTCGGTGCCGAAGGCGCCGCCCTCGTCGACGCGCGCGGCGCTGTGCTCGCCGCCGTCGGACTGGACGCGTCGGAGCTCGGTGACCTTCACGGTGAGCTGCCCGACGGCTCGGTCGTCCTGACCCCCGGCGGCCTGTTCGCCTGCCGGCTGTGCGACGGCTGGCTGGTCATGCGGCCTGGGATCTTCGCCCCCATCTACGGCCCTGCGGAGCTGTCGCTGCTCGACCGGATCGGCTCGTTCGTCGACCTCGCGCTGCAGCGCTGCGTGCTGTTCCAGCGAGAAGCGCACAGCCGAGCGGCGGCCGAGACGGCGAACGCGGAGCTGCAGACCCTGGTCCACAGCGTGTCGCACGACCTGCGGAACCCGATCATCTCCGTGCTCGGCTACCTCGACGTCCTGGCCCAGGAGCACGCCGGCGAGCTGCAGGGCGAGGGCCAGCACTACCTCGACCGCATCGCCGTCAACGCGGCGTACATGCAGCACCTCATCCAGGACCTGCTGGAGCTGTCCCGCATCGGGCGCAGCGAGCCGCCGCCGCAGGTGGTCCCCGTCGGGTCGCTGGCCGAGTCGGTTGCCGAGGAGGTGCAGGCGCTGCACCCGGAGTGCGCGATCAGCGTCGAGGGCAGCTTCCCTGTGCTGTGGTTCAGCGAGCTGCGGGCGCGCCAGCTCCTCACCAACGTCATCGACAACGCCGCGAAGCACTCCCGCGGGCGGGCCGAGGTGACCGTCACGGCGGAGCCCGGCGACGGTGGGAGTGCCGTCCTGCTGGTCAGCGATACCGGTCTCGGCATCCCTCCGGCGTACCGGGAGAAGGCCTTCGAGGTCTTCGAAAGACTGGATGCCGCGCACGGCGATGTGCCCGGCACCGGGATGGGGCTGCCGATCTGCAAGCGGATCGTCGAGGCCGCCGATGGCCGGATCACCCTCGACGGGCCGCCCGCTGGCGCGACGACCGGCACGACGGTGCGCATCGAGCTGCCCGCCTGCCACGTACAAGGCTGGCTTCCCCTGAAAGAGATGAGCCCATGAACCCCCCCGCCCGTGTGCTGCTCGCCGAGGACAACGCCGACCACGCCTTCTTCACCACCCGGGCCTTCCAGGAGGCGCACGGCGGCGTCGAGATGCATACCGTGACCGACGGCGAGCAGGCGCTGGCCTACCTCAGGCAGCAGGGCGAGTTCGCCGACGCGCCGCGCCCGCACCTCGTGGTACTCGACCTCAAGATGCCCAAGAAGAACGGCCTCGAGGTGCTCGCCGAGATGCAGCAGGACGACGCGCTGCGGACCATCCCCGTCGTCGTGCTCAGCTCGTCGGACCGGCCCGAGGACATCAGCGCGAGCTACGCCGGCGGCGCCAACTGCTACGTCACCAAGCCGGCCAGCCTGAGCGAAGGGGTCGCCGAGCTGGCGAGGTACTGGGTCGCTATCGCCAGCCTCCCCGCCTAGCCCCCTCCGCGCGCGAGCCCCCTCCGCGCGCGAGCCCCTGGAATGGGTTGTGGTCCCGCGCGGGCTGCAAGGAGATGCGCGCGCGAACGGGTGTGCGCTGGCCGCGGGAGACGTGCGCTGCTGCGAGCTGGCCGACGTGGGAGAGGTGCTGGCGGGAGGCCGGGAACAGGAGAGCCGGATCCATGGGCGGCAAGTCTCACGTCGTACGACGGTGTGCTCGGCCCGCCCTCGACATCTGTGGACAGTGACTAGTCGCCTGTCCCTGCCGACACAGCTCGAAAGAGTCATCTTTGCGCCCGTTGTACCCAACTTCGTCCCGGCGGCTCGTGCAGGGGGCGGTGCCGACCGAAGTTCTCAGTGCACCCACGGACTGGGTGCACTCATGGAGGAGAACCGGTGGACAGGCGTACGGACACCACGGTGCAGGACGCACGGCCATGGACGGTTGCCCGGGACGTGCTCCCGGAGCAGCGGAACCCGTGGCGGCTCGGCACACTGCTTCGCCGCCGCGGCTCCTCCGGTAGCCGGCCCGTCGTCGCCCACTGACCCTGGGCGATCTTCCCTTGGGGGACGTGGAAGAGGCATCGCGCGAGCGGTGCCTCTTCCACGTTCAGGCGCGCAGACTTCTTGATCGCCTGATCGGGTGAAACACGAACGACGTCTTGCGTCGTTGTACTGATCACCACGTCGCGGTCACGACGTGGGAGGCGGGCCGGTCCCGACAGGACCGCAGATCCCTTGCCGGGACCGGCCCGTACCTCACCCAGCCGGTGACGTGATCCACGGAGAGTTTGCGCACTCTCTGGGGCCGTTTGAGTGCTTCAACTCTCCGTGGATCATGAAGCCCGCGGTGCCCGCGCACCCGGCCCCCAAATGGGCGTGACGGGTCGCCGAAGCGGTCGTACGCTGGAGGTACACGCGAAGGGAGGTGGTCCGAAGCATTGAGTAAAAACCGGACTCGTGAGGTGACTGTCCGCTAGGCGCCGTCTGACGACGCGGACCACCGCACGCCTCGGAAGGCGTACGGCGAATCCACGACAGGCACCCGAACCCCTGGGCGCCGGCTCAGTCCAGCCGGCCCTCCGCTCGCGGAGGAAGTGCCCAGGGGTTCGCCCTGTCCGGGGACGGCTGACAGCGGTGCCACCGAGCGAATGGCTCAACGAGTTGGTCGGGACGGGTGAGAGCAGAACCACCCGATCAGTGGTCAACAGCCCCTCAACCCAGGCCGACAACTACAGGGTGACCCCCCGACACCAGGAGAACCCGATGTCACCTATGGCGCTGCTGGAGCAGGGCATCCCGCTTTCGCTGCTGCTGGACCTGGCGTGGGGTCCGATGTCCTCGGACCTGATGGACGAGGAGCAGGCCTCAGCTGAAGTGACGTCTCGAAGGCCTGCGCGAGCGCACTGACCACGGGCCCGGTGCCGAGCTCGCGACCGTCGAGCTGCACGACCGGGGCCACGCCTCTGACCGAGGAGAGCAGCGCGACCTCACCAGCGGTCCCGAGCTGCTCCACCGTCAGCGGTGCTTCCTTCACCTCCGTCAGCCGTTGGCACGCCAGCAGCGTCGTACCGGGCAGGATCCCCGTACCGGCCGGCGGAGTCACCAGCGCACCGTCCACCAGGGCCACCACCGTCGAGGTCGGCGCCTCCAGCACGTAGCCGTCGGTCGACACCCAGATGGCGTCGTCGGCGCCGATGTCGTGCGCGTGCCGGAGGGTGGCCATGTTCACGGCGTACGACGTGTTCTTGACGCCACCCAGCATCCACGGGGCGCCCGAGCGGAAGCCGGCCGCCATGCCGAGCGGGAGAGTGACCGCGGTCACACCTGCTCGGCCTCGGACCGTCTCGGCGGGTACGTCGAAGCAGACGGCGAAGCCCACGCCGCCCTTCGTCATGGTGAGCCGCAGACCCGCGTCCGGGTAGCCCTTGGCGGCCGCGTGCGCGAGGTCAGCCCACCCCGACGGCAAGGTGATGTCGAGCCGCGCTGCCGACCTGCCCAGCCGCTCCAGGTGCTCGTCCAGGAAGCAAGGTGTGCCCTGGACGACACGTAGCGTCTCGAAGACCGCTTCACCGCGGACGACGCCGAGGTCGTCCGCCCGGAGGATCGGGGTCTCGGGCGGCACCTCGCGCAGCCCGTCGAGGAGCACGACGCGAGTCATCCTGTGACCGTAGCCTTTCGCCGTGGGCCACACCGTGAGCAGCGACGACGCCGCCGAGCGGCTGCGCGCCCGGGGCCAGCGGGTCACTCAGCAGCGCCGCCTCGTCCTGGAGGCCGTGGCCACGCTCGGCCACGCCACGCCCGAGCAGATCCACGCGGCGATCCAGCCAGGTGCGGACCTCTCGACCATCTATCGCACGCTCGAACTGCTCGAAGGACTCGAGCTCGTCCAGCACACCCACCTCGGCCACGGCTCGCCGACCTGGTCCCTCGCCCAGGAGGACGTGCACGTCCACCTCGTCTGCCGGCAGTGCGACGCCGTCCGGGAGATCCCCGCGGAAGTTGTTGCCGGTCTGCAACGAACCCTCGACCAAGATGAGGGCTTCGCGATCGATCTCAGCCACTTGGCGCTGACCGGCCTATGCGAGCAATGTCGGACAAATCGGGACAAAACACGCTGACCTGAGAGGAAGGATTCCCCCGCCGCACGGCGAACAGGTCAGTGGGACAGGCGTTTGTGCCCCAGAATGACCGAACCACACGACTTAGCGCTGGAGAACCATGAACCTCCCCACTGCCGTACGCCGATCCCTTGCGGTCGTAGCGTCCACGGCTCTTCTGACCTCCGGCGCGACCGGCCTGTTCACCGGCTCCGCCTTCGCAGCGAACTCCGCCACGGTCACCGGTGTCAGTCCGTCGGCGACGAACAACAGCGGGAACACGGCGGTGACCGTGACCGGTTCAAACTTCACACCGAAGCCACCGGCGCCGAAGACCCAAGCGGACACCATGACCTTCGCCTTCAACGGAAGCACGGCCTACGTGGCGCCCGCCACAGCCCCGCCACTCACCTTCAGGCCAGACACCCAGCAAGGCACCTACTCCTCGACGAGCTACTCCGGCACTCTGGGCACGAGCAACGCCGCGCCAGGCTTCTATGACGTCTATGACGTCAACTCGGACGGCGCGGGCCCGAAGTGCGTGAAGTGCCTGTTCATCGGCAGCTCGGGTGCGCCCGATGTCACCAACATCACGCCTGGTGCGGATACGAGTGACTTGTTCAACGCACAACTCAGCAACCAGCGCGGCCCGAACGCCATCGACATCTTCGGACGCAACCTTGCCAGGGCGTCCTTCGTCAACCTGACCCTGCCCAACGGACAGCCGGACACGGCTGCGGCCATCAAGGTGGGCGACGCGAACGACACCGGTGATTACTCCGGCTACGAGTCCGCGTCGGTCATCCGGGCTGAGTACAGCGAGAACAGCAACTTCAACGCCAGCACCGCCGGCAAGCGGCTGGTCACGGTGGAGAACACGGCCGAAGACCCGGTGACGGGTGCGGCGGCTCACCAGACAGGCGCCGCGGGTGAACTCTGGCTGCCCTTCTTCAAGGGTGCTGACGTGTCGCCCACCACGTTCGGCCAGGGCGTGTCCGATCGCGTGATCACCATTCATGGCGCCGGTATCCGCCAGGGATCCCAGATCGCCATCCAGGACCTGTCCGACCCGAACGATCCCTCTCCTAGCGCTCCCACTTCGCCTGATCACCACGTCGGACTCGCCTCCGTGAGCGCTGACGGCACCACGATCACCGCGCCCGTCAGCTTCGAAGCCGACGCCCCGACCGGCACGCTGCGGTCGGTCAGCATCGTCGGTCCTGACGGTGGGCACTACTCGGTTGGCAGCGTCGTGTCGGTCACGCCGGCGCCGAAGATCTCGGGCTTCAGCCGCAAGCTCGGGCAGGGCGGGTCGGTTCAGGTCACGGTGGGAGGCACGGGCTTTGCCGCCGGCGCCACCCCGGCGACGGTGCCGACGTTCACCGTCAGCGGGACCGGCATCACGGCCGTGACCAAGTCGAGCACGAACCTTCAGGCCGTCGTCCAGCTGACGGCTACCAGCGACGCTCCGACGGGTGCCCGGACGATCAGGGTGAGCAACCCCGACGGCGGCACCTCGACCTACACAGG
>JBHEMB010000152.1:0-7899 GCA_046262855.1 Mycobacteriales bacterium
GGACCGACGTGCAGCACCAGCTCGGCCCAGTGCTGGAAGACCGGCTTCGCCTTCTCGTACGCCCATCGCTCGCCCCCGACCATCACCGCCAGCCGCCCCTCGGCGGCCCCGACCGCTCCTCCGGACACGGGTGCGTCGAGGACGTGCACGCTGCCAGCCCGTGCGGCGAGCTCGGGGGCGGTGTCGGTGTCGATGGTCGAGTGGATCGCGATGACCGTGCCTGCCGTCGCGTGGGCGAGCAGCTGTCCGACGACGTCCCGCACTTGGGCGTCAGTGAGCACGACGATCGAGATGACGTCGCACTCGACAGCGAGATCCTTCAGCGAGCCGAAGCGGGCGCCCTTGCCGACGTACGGCGTTGCAGCCTCTTCCCGGACGTCGTGGACGAGCAGCTGCTCGTGCGGGAGCCGGGACGCCATCGCGCCCCCGATGTTCCCCAGGCCGACGAAACCGATGGTCAACTGCGGAACACCTGGCCGCCATCGACGTTGACGATCTGCCCGGTCAGCCAGCGGGCGTCGTCCGACAGCAGGAACAGGCAGGTGCCCACCAAGTCGTCCGGCGTACCGACGCGCTTGAGCGCCAGGCTGTCGACGATCGGCTTGATGAGGTCTCCCGCGGTGCGCCGGGTGGCCTCGGTGTCGATCGGTCCCGGAGCGATGGCGTTGACCCGGATGTTCATGCCGCCGAGCTCGTGCGCGAGCTGTTGGGTGAGCCCGTTGATGCCGACCTTGGCCAGGCCGTAGAAGGCGGAGTACAGCCACGCAGCCGTGGAGCTCTGGTTGACGATGGCACCCCCGCCACGCTTGGCCATGCTCTTGAACACCGCCCGCGTGCACAGCAGCGCGCCGTCCATGTTCACCGACATGATCCGGCGGTAGTAGTCCCAGTCGACGTTGGTGAGGGTGTTGAACTCCATGTCGCCGTAGATCGCGGCGTTGTTGACCAGCAGGTCTATGCCGCCGAACTCCTCCGTCGCGAAGGCGGCCATCGCCTTGGTAGAGGCCTCGTCGAAGACGTCGACCTTGACTGCCTTCGCCGTACCGCCGCCCGCCGCGATCTTCTCGGCGACCGTCGTCGCCCGGTCGATGTTGAGGTCCGCAACGACGACGCCGGCGCCGCATGCTGCGAGGGCCGTGGCATACGCCTCGCCGATCCCCTGGGCCGCGCCGGTGACGATGGCGACCTTGTCCTTGAATGACTCTGCGTCGAAGGCCATGTGTCAGCTCCCTGCGGGGACGGCGATGGACTGGATCTCGGTGTACTCCTCGAAGCCGGCCACACCCATCTCACGGCCGATCCCCGACTGCTTGAACCCGCCGAACGGCACGTCAGCGCCGTACCAGAGCCCGCCGTTCACGCCGACGGTCCCGGTGCGCAGCCGCGCTGCGATCGACTGCGCCTTCTCGACATCAGCGCCGTAGACGGCGCCGGACAGCCCGTAGTCGCTGTCGTTGGTGATCTGCACCGCCTGGTCCTCGTCGTCGTAGGGCAGTGCGACGAGGACGGGCCCGAAGACCTCCTCGCGGGCGATCTCGGCGGTGTTGTCGACACCGACCACCAGCGTGGGCTCGAGGAAGAAGCCCTTCTCCCGAGCTCGGTTGCCCCCGGTCACGAAGGTCGCCCCGGCGTCGCGAGCGCGCGTCAGGAACCCCTCGACCCGGTCGCGCTGCCGGGCGCTGATGACGGGCCCGCACACCGTCCCTGGGTCTGTCGGGTCACCAGCACCGAGCGAGGTCAGCGTCGCAGCCAGCACGTCCACGCCCTCGTCGAACCGGCTGCGCGGGATCAGCACCCGCGTCGTGAGCGCACAGCCCTGGCCGGCATGCACGATGCCGCTGAAGCCCGCGAAGCCCATCGCCTCCGTCAGCTTCTCGTCGTCCAGCGCGATGAACGCCGACTTCCCCCCGAGCTCGAGGAACACCCTCTTCAGGGTTTCAGCGGCCGACCGCATCACCGCACGACCGGTGGCCGTGGAGCCGGTGAAGCTCACCAGGTCCACCCGAGGATCCGACGACAGCTGCGCTCCCACGGCGTGGTCGCTCGAGGTGATGACGTTCACGACACCCGGCGGGATGTCGGTCTGCTCAGCGATCAGCTGCCCGAGGGCCGTCGCGCACCAGGGCGTGTCCGGTGCGACCTTCAGCACGACGGTGCAGCCGGCGGCCAGTGCCGGACCGAGCTTCGCCAGGTTGATCTGGTGCGGGAAGTTCCACGGCGTGATGGCGCCGACGACGCCGGCCGGGTGCCGGCGGGTGTACCGGCGGCTCTTGATGCCCATCACCTCGGACTCGCAGAGGTCCTGCACCCACTGGTAGGACTCAGCCAGGCCGGCGGCGAACTCGAGGTCCGCAACGGGGCCATCAAGGTGCGCGCCGTACGTCAGCATCACCGGAGCGCCGACCTCGGCGACCGTGGTGGCCCGCAATGCCTCGGCGTTGGAGACCAGGGCGTCCCGCAGCTGCCGCAGGCAGGCCGCCCGGAACGCCGGGTCAGTCGTCCAGGTCCCGCTGTCGAAGGCGCGCCGGGCGGCCCCGATCGCCGCATCCAGATCTTCCGGACCGGCGTCTGCCGCCGTACCGAGGACCTCTTCGGTGGCTGGGTTGAGCGTCTCGAACACCTTGCCGCTCGCCGCGGCCACGAGCTTGCCATCGATGAGCACGTGCTCCTGCGCGATCACTGACACCCTCCCGCCAGCGAGCGTGGAGCTGTGCTGCCGGTCCCCCGCCTGGCCCGCTCCACTTTGATCTTGAGCGCCGACGGGACCAAGATCAAAGTGGAGGAGCGGGCGCCGGGGAACGGCGCCAGGGCGCCACGATGATCTTGGCGTACGGCGGGCATCACGCGCGTCCTGCCTCGTTGGGCCAGAGCGGTTCGGGCAGCTCCGACGGCGTGTAGTGGCCGGGCTCGCGGACGCCCTTCATGCCGTTCTCGATCCGCTCCGTCATCCCTGGCGAGAGCTGGCCGTTGCCGGCCATCTCGAGGAAGACCGCGCCGGCGTTCATGTGGTCGTAGAAGTCGCGCTGCCAGCTGATGAGTCCGTCGCGGTACCCGAACCACGACGCCCCCAACCCGGGCACCACGTAGTGCGAGCCGTCGGTGCGGGTCTGGTCCGACACTTGCTTCCAGAACCCGATGATCATGTCCTGCCGGTCATCGATCATCGTGACCTGGTAGGGGTAGCTCCAGCCATCGAGCCCGCGCATCTCGAGCCCCAGGGCGATGCTGCGGATCTCCTCCCTGCCGACGGCCATGAAGTCGTCCTTGGGCCCGCAGTTCCAGCCATAGGTGGCGTCCTCCGCGTAGAAGTCGGCGAGCGGCCCCCAGTCGCGCTTCTCCTCGCAGAGCCGGTTCGCCTCCAGCCAGCGCTCCCAGAACGCCTCCATCTCGGCGCGGTCGGTCATTCAGTCCTCCAGCAGGTTGAGCGCTTGAGTCGGGCAGTGGCGTACGGCGGAACGGACGGCCTCGACGTTGGCCTCGGTGACCTCGCCGATGACCGTGACCGGTCCGGTCTTGGGGACAACGAAGACGTCGGGAGCCTCCAGCTCGCACATGGCGTGGCCCTGGCAGAGGTCCTCGTCGACGACCAGTCGCATCAGACCTCCCGTGGTGTCACGTGGACGGCGCAGGGCTGCTGCAGCTGGACGACCATCTTCGAGAAGTCGTCGCGGTAGGTCGCCGACGGCTGCGCCAGGTCGAAGGTGAACCGCCGCAGCAGGACCAGGAAGATCGCCTTGAGCTGCATCTGCGCGAAGGCCGCTCCGACGCAGCGGTGCTTGCCGCCGCCGAAGGGGATCCAGGTCCAGGGGTTCTTGGTGTCCTCGAAGCGCGGCTCGAGGTAGCGCACAGGGTCGTAGACCTCGGCGTCCGGGAAGACGTCCGAGAGCCGGTTGGAGACCGCGGGGGTCGCCGCCACGAGATCGCCCTTGCGGATCGCGTAGCCGCCGACCGACAGGTCCTCCTTCGCCACCCGCAGCAGCAAGATCAGCGGCGGGTGCAGCCGCAGCGCCTCCTTGATGCAGGCATCCAGCACGGGGATCTCGCGCAGCGCCTGGAAGCTCACCGAGCCGCCGTCGGCGAACAGCCCGTCGATCTCCGCGACGACCTTCGCCATGATCGAGGGGTTGCGGAGCAGCTCGATCAGCGTCCACGCCGCGGTGCCGCTTGTGGTGTGGTGGCCCGCGAACATCATCGAGATGAACATGCCGGTGATCTCGTCCGCGGTGAAGCGCGGTGTGCCGTCCTCGTGCTTCACCGACATCAGCACGTCGAGCAGGTCCCGGTCCTCCTCGGTCCAGGGACCACGGCTCGCCATGATGGCCTCGACGAGCTTCACGATCTCCACGCGCGCGAGGTCCCGGCGGCGGAAGGACTCGATGGGCGCGTAGGGGTCGACGTAGGCGAGCGCGTCCGTGCCCTTCTCGAGGTCGTGGTAGAGCGCGGCGAACCGGCCGTCGAGCTGCTCGCGGAACTTCTTGCCCACCAGGCAGGCGCTCGAGGTGTAGATGGTCAGCTCGGCGAAGAAGTCGAGCAGGTCGATGTCGCGCCGGGAGTCCCAGGACGCGACGGCCCGCTCGACCTCCGCGGCGATCACCTCGGCATGCCCGACCATCTGGTGACCGCGCAGCGCCGTCGATCGGAGCATCTCCGCCCGCCGCTCCGGGGGCGCGTCGAAGACCACGCCCTCGCCGAAGATCGGCTTCATGAACGGGTACGCGGCGGCCTGGTCGAGCACCTCGTCCGGGGTGCGGAAGTACCACTCGTTCTCCTCGGCACCGGCGAGCAGCACGACGGTGCGACCGGCCAGCTCGAAGGAGCCGACGGACCCGCACTCGTCGTGGACGCGGTGCAGCAGAGCGACGGGATCGGTGCGCAGCTCCTGGAGGTGGCCGTGCTCGTGCTCTCCCCCGGACACGCGGGGCGGGGTCGTGATCGTCGTCATGGCTTCTTCCTCGCAGGTGGGACGGGTTCGACGTCGACGCAGGCGAAGCTCACGCCGGGAGGTGCACCGACGCAGGCGGCGACAGCGGCGGCGATGCCGCTGGCCGGCATGAAGTGCGGGTGCCGGGCGAGGCCCCACTTCGCCCAGGAGGTGAGGATCTCCCCGGTCCGGTCGGGGTCCCAGTCGTAGCCCATTTCGGTGAGCGTCTGGCCCGGGCGCACGCAGCTGACCCGCACTCCGGTGCCTTCGAGCTCCATCCGCAGGGCGGTCACGAAACCCTCGAGCGCCGCCTTCGACGTGACGTAGGGCGCGACCCAGGGACGGGGTTCGCGAACGACCTCGGACGTCACGAAGCAGAGGTCGCCGCTGCCGCGCTCGACCATGCCGGTGCCGAAGGCCCGGGTGAGGGCCTGCACGCCGAGCAGGTTGACGTGCAAGTGCTGCAGCATGGTGTCCTCGTCCGCCTCGAGCGCCGCCGCCGGGCGGTTGAGACCCGCGTTCGAGACGAAGACGTCGATGTCACCGACGGTGTCGACGGCCTGCTTCACGAAGGCGTCGCGGGAGGCAGCGTCCGCGACGTCGAGCCGGAAGGCGTGGGCTTCGAAGCCGTCAGCGCGCAAGGACGCAGCGATCTCGGTGCAACGATCGAGCCGGCGGGCCCCCAGGACGACGGGGTACCCCTGCGAGGCGAGCAGCCGGGCACTGGCCTCGCCGATGCCCGCGGACGCGCCAGTGACGACAGCTGACCTGCTCACCGTCGTACGACCGTGGTCGGGAGGTGCGCGAAGCCGCGCACGTTGACGGAGTGCACCCGCTCAATGCCGGAGCGCTCGATCGCCCAGTCGCCCGTCAGCGCGAGCAGCTCCTCGAGGACGACCTTGGCCTCGAGCCGGGCGAGGTTCGCCCCCAGGCAGTAGTGCCGCCCGTTGCCGAAGCTGAGCAGCTCGGTCGTGTCGCGGCCGAGGTCGTACACGTCGGGATCGGCGAACACGTGAGGGTCGCGGTTGGCGGCGCCGATGAGCAGCAGGACCCGGTCGCCCGCTGCGATCGTCTCGCCGTGCAGCGTTGTCGGCTCGAGGCAGGTGCGGGCGATGACCTGTGACGAGGCGTCGAAGCGCAGGGTCTCGTCGACCCACTGCAGGATGCCGACCTCACCACAGAGCACGCGCTGCCTCTGCGCGGGGTTCTCGTCGGCCCACCACCAGGCGTTGCCGAGCAGCTTGGTCGTCGTCTCGTTGCCCGCGACGACCATGAGGAAGAGGAAGGCGCACAGCTCCTCGTCCGTCAGGCGCTCGCCGTCCATGTCCACGTCGATCAGCACCGACGTGAGGTCGTCACGGCGCTGCGTGCGACGGTCGGCGATGAGCTCCATGTAGTAGCCGATCAGCTGCAAGGAGGCGTCGGCCGCAGCCGGCGGGACGTCGAGCACACCGTCTTCCCGGTGCACGACCAGGTCCGCGAGCCGCCGCAGCTCGACCCGGTCCGCCGCAGGGACCCCCAGCAGCTCGGAGACCACGTCCATCGGGACCTTGCCGGCGAGATCGTCGATGAAGTCGAAGGAGCGCTGCGAGACGATGGCGTCGAGGTGCTCGTGGGTGATCTCCCGGACCCGGCCCCCCAGCGCCGCGACCCGGCGGGGCGTGAAGCCCTTGGTCACCAGCGACCGCATCCGGAAGTGCCGCGGGTCGTCCATCGCCAGGAACGACATGACGCGTGAGGCCTGCGGGCCGGTGGCGGACGGGTCGAGCGAGACACCGTCCGCGCTGGAGAAGCGGTCCGCCTCGCGGAAGGCCATCAGCACGTCCGCGTGCCGCGACAGCGCCCAGAAGCCGAGGTCGTCGTTGCGGTACAAGGGGGCTTCTTCGCGCAGCCACGTGTACGTCGGGTAGGGGTCTTCGTGGAACCCGTAGTCGTACGGGTCGAAGACTCGGGTGGCCGTGGTCATCGGCCGTTGCCGAGGAGCGCTGCGAACTCGCCCAGCATCTGCGGGATGTCCCGGTAGGCGAGGTGGCCCATGCCCGCGGACAGCAGGGCCCCGACGAACGCCATCGTGAGTCCCGGGACCGCCGCGGACGGCAGGCTGTGCCCCAGCGCGAGTGCGGCGCGGTGGCCGAAGACGGCACCCATCTGGTCGCGCAGGGCGGTCACGTCAGGGTCGTGCGCCAGCATCGATGTGGTGACCCCGGCCGCGAGCTCGGGCTCGTCGGCGACCAGCAGCGCGACGGGTCCGAGGGCGAGCTCGACCCGCTTCGCCATCGACGCGCCCTTGGGGAACACCGGCTCGGGGAGCGCCGTCATCCGGCGCCAGAACTCTGATGTGAGCAGGTGCTCCTTGCTCGAGAAGTAGGAGTAGGCGGTCGCCACTGACACCCCGGCCCGGGCCGCGACGAGGCGCACGGTCGTCCCCTCGAAGCCGGTGATCGCCACCTCCTCGACCACGGCATCGAGGAGTCGGGCGGCCATCTCGGGACGGCGTCCGCTGATCGCGCGTCGCGGTACGTCAAAGGCAGCGTTGCTCATGGAGCGCCTCCTTGCTTCATGCCCGGACCGGCCGGCGCTGGGAGAACCGGAAACGGGCGCCTGTGCTGATCTGGGCGATGAAGAGCTCGGGCGGGAGCTGCGCGGGGTCCGAGCCCACCGAGACCACGAGGTCCTCGGAGAGCCGGGCCGACGGGAAGGCTGCCTGCAGGACGGGCTCGAGGACCTCCGGGGAGCCGACCCAGGTGCAGCCGTCGTCATCGAGCACCGGCCCGAGGACGATGCGGTCACCGTCGAGGCGAAAGCCCGTGTAGGCCAAGGGATGCAGCATCGGGTGGAGCGTCAGCAGGGTGCGGGCACCCTCGAGCGTCTCGGGCAGCGCGAAGGCGTCCCGGATGCGCTGGGACGTCAGGCCGCACCACCCGCGCACGATGCGAGGCATCCACTCAGCACGCCGCTCGGCGCCGAAGCGCCTCTCG
>JBHEMB010000153.1:0-5583 GCA_046262855.1 Mycobacteriales bacterium
TGCCAGTTGCGGTTGCCCCAGTAGACAGGGAGCTCGGGCACCCGCTCCTGGAGTGCCTTCTGGAGCTGCCGCGACTGCTCGTTGAGCGGGCTGACGCCGCCGAAGTGCTCCAGGTAGTGCGAGGCGACGACCGCCAGCCGCTCCGGCGGAACGCGCCGACCGCCCGTGACGTGCTCGAGGAAGGGCAGCACGTCATCCGGACCCTCGGGTCCGCCGAAGGAGGTGAGGAGCAGGGCGTCGATCGTCAGGGCTAGCTCTTGCGGAAGGGGTCCGGTGCCGGCGAGGTAAGGGTCGTACGGGGGCAGTTGGCCAGGGTGAGGTCGGCGTACTTCAGGGCGTCGTCGCAGAGGCTCTCGACGCTCCATCCGGCCTTGAGCCCGTGCTCGGTCACGGTCACGCGGTAGATCGTGATGTCGTACTTCGACGGGGTGCCGTAGACGATGCCGATGGTCCCGACCAGCTGCGAGTCGCCCTTGCCGCCGATCTCGCCGTTCCAGGCCTGGTCGTACCGCTGCCAGAGCCCTGCGCTGGCGCTCCAGACACCGCCCCGGCTGACATCGCGCTCCTCCAGGGCCAGCAGCACCAGGTGCGCGTCCTTGTCCCTGAGGAGCGCAGACGGGCGGAGGACGGTGGTCTGCTCGGGCACGTGACCCATCCTGCCAGTACGGTCCAGGAGCATGAGAGCAGTCCAGATCACCGAGTTCGGCGGACCTGAGGTCCTCACCCTGGCGGACCTGCCGTCACCGACCCCCGACGGCGGTCAGGTCCTGGTCCAGGTGACCAGCGCCGGGGTGAACTACGCGGACACCCATCAGATCGAGAACTCCTACCTGGCGCCCGCGACGCTGCCCATGATCCCGGGCTCGGAGGTGGTCGGGACGCTCGCGGACGGCACCCGGGTTGCGGCGTTCACCCTGAGCGGCGGCTACTGCGAGGAGGCGCTGGTCTACCCGCACATGGCGTTCCCGCTTCCCGATGACGTCAGCGACGGCCAGGCGCTCGCGCTCATGGTGCAGGGCCTCACGGCCTGGCACCTGCTCAAGACCTCGACCCACCTGCAACCGGGCGAGTCGGTCGTGGTGCACGCAGCGGCCGGTGGTGTCGGAACCCTGGCAATCCAGCTGGCGAAGCACTGGGGCGCGGGCAATGTCATCGCTGTCGCCTCGTCTGACGACAAGCTGAAGCTCGCACTGGACCTGGGAGCCGACGTGGGCGTGCTCGCCGGGTCGGAGGACCTCAAGGGTGCCTTGCAGGAGGCCAACGGCGGGCGCAAGGTCGACATCGTGCTCGAGATGGTGGGCGGGCCGACGTTCGACGCGTCGCTGGCCGCCCTGGCGTCGTTCGGCCGGCTGGCGACCTTCGGCATGGCGGGCCGGGTGCCCCCGACGCCCGTGGGTGCGGGCGAGCTGATGTCGAAGTCGCGCGCCGTGATCGGCTTCTGGCTGGCGCACTGCTTCGCGAGGCCCGAGATGCTCCAGCCGCAGATGGCCGAGCTGCTGGGGATGGTGTCCGCCGGCACGCTGAAGCCGCTGGTCGGAGGCAGCTACCCGCTGGCGGATGCCCGGCTCGCCCACGAGGCGCTGCGGTCCCGCGGCTCGGTCGGCAAGCTCGTCCTCACCACCTGACCGCTAAGGTCAGGCCGTCTCTTCGACGGGGGCGATCTTGGGGCAGGGGCAGTGCTCGTCGTGCCACGCGCGCCGGCAGCCGACCGGGTAGCTCAGCTCCCGCACGACCCGCGCCGGGTTGCCGGCCACGAGGCAGTCGTCCGGCACGTCACGGGTCACGACGGCGCCCGCGGCCACGAGCACGCGCCGTCCCAGTGTGACGCCCGGCAGGATGATCGCCCGCGCACCGATCCAGCAGCCGTCCCCGATGCGGATCGGCGCCTGCTTGTGCGGCCGGCCCTCGACGCCGTGACTGTCGGAGTCCATGACGTAGACGTCGTTCGCGAACGCCACGTCGTCCCCCACCACGATCTCCTCGACCGAGATGATCGTCGTGCCGACGTTGACGAAGCAGCGGTCGCCGAAGCGCATCCGGCCCCAGCCGCTGATCAGGGTCGGCCGCGGCCCGCTCCACACCTTGAAGTCGTCGCCGACCTCCAGGTCTGACGCGTCGATGACGGGCTTTCCGAACACCACAGGGTGCTTGCCGCGACTGCTCGCCTTGCGCAGCGTCCAGACCCCGCGGAGCTGCTGCTTGTACACGGCTCGGTACCACTGAAACTCCACGCGCCGCCGCCGCCACCCCGTCAGCTCCTGCGCCACGGCCGAAACCTTAGCCTTGACGGCGTGGAAGCACCGATCTGTTCGGCCAAGGGCTGTCGCGAGCTCGCGACCCACGTCGTGCTCTGGAACAACCCGAAGCTCCACACGCCCGACCGCGAGAAGCCCTGGCACGCGTGCGACCAGCACGTCAGCACGCTCAGCGAGTTCCTGCAGGTCCGCAGCTTCTTCCTGCGCGCCGAGAAGCTGTGACCGACGGGTGGTCGCTGCGCCTGGACGGCACGGGCGAGGGACCACGGGTCGCGGTCAAGGACCTCTTCGACATGGCGGGGTACGTCACGACCGCGGGGTCAGCGGCGCTGCAGCGGACGCCCTCGGTGACCGCTCCCGTCCTCGAGGGTCTCAACATCGTCGGCCGGACGCAGATGCACGAGCTCGCGTACGGCATCACCGGCATCAACCCGTGGCAAGGCACCCCCACCAACCCGATCGACCACTCCCTGGTACCGGGTGGCTCGTCGTCAGGGGCAGCGGTCGTCGTCGCGAACGGCGAGGCCGGCGTGGCCCTGGGCACCGATACCGGCGGGTCGGTCCGGATCCCGGCTGCGTGCTGCGGCGTCTACGGCCTCAAGACCACACACGGTCGGATCAGCACTGAGGGCTGCTGGCCGCTGGCACCGTCCTTCGACACCGTCGGGCCCCTCGCCGCAACCCTCGAGGGCCTGGTCACCGGGATGCAGCTGCTGGAGCCCGGCTTCGAAGTGGGACGACCTGGCTCGACCGCGCGCTACCGGCCGGATGTCGCGGCCGGGGTCGACGACGCGCTCGACCGGGCGCTCGGCCCGGTGCGGACCATCGACCTGCCGTCCTGGGACGACGCAGAGCTTGCCTGCCTGATCCTGCTCGACCTGGAGGCGTGGGCATCCAGCGGCCAGCTGCTCGAGACCGGCCTCGTCGGCGACCAGGTGGCCAAACGGCTGGGCACGTGCCTCTCGCACACGCCCGAGCACGTCGCGTGGGCGGGGCGGGTACGACGGGACTGGCTGACCGAGCTCGAGGCAGCCTTCGCCGAGTGCGACGTCATCGCGCTCCCGGTGCTCCGCGACGCGCCCGCGCCGCTGTCCGACGCGACCCAGATGTCGCGGCTGCGGCTGACCACGGCCGTCAACCTGGCGGGTGTGCCGGCGCTCGCGATGCCGGTGCCCAGACGCGACGGTCCACCGGCGTCGCTCCAGCTGGTGGGCCGCAGCGAGGAGGTCCTGCTCGCGACCGCCCTCAGTCTGTGAAGGTCCACGTCGTCGCGCCACCGGGGACGACGCTGAGCGTGCAGCGCGGGTCACGCGTCAGGTTGCTGCCGTTGCGGCCACTCGAGGGGGTCCAGGTCGTCACGGGTGGCGAGGTTCTTCGTCGTCATGGCTGTAGAGACGTCCCTCCGGGTCGCCGTTCATCGGTCCAGTCGGTGTCGTGCCAGCTCGAGTGCCTCGCGGGACTCCTCGGCGAGCAGCTGCACGAGCTCCCCGGCAGGGAGCGCCCGCGCCAGTGCGTGCGCCTGCCCCGCCCAGAGGTTGAAGCGATCGCCGTCGCCTGCCTGCCGGGCCTCGGCACGCATCGGCGCTGTCAGGTAGTGGATCTCGGGGTAGGCAACAGGGGCGTCGGGGTGCGAGCGCTGCCAGGCGTTCTCGATGCCGCGGGCCAGTCGGCCCGAGAAGGCCCGGGTGAGGCCCGTGGGCCGATCCGAGACGATGGCCTCCCGGTGCGCTGGGACCGTGGCGGCCTCCGGGCAGAGCAGGAACGCGGTCCCGAGCATCGCCGACGATGCACCGGCGGCAAGGACCGCGGCGATGCCGGCGCCGTCCGCGATACCGCCTGTGGCAACGAGCGGCAGGTCCACGGCCGCGCGCACCAGTGCGATCAGGGCCAGCAGCCCGATGTCCTCCCGATCGCGACGGTCGACCCAGGCACCGCGGTGCCCGCCAGCCTCGTACCCCTGCACGACGAGGGCATCGGCGCCGGCCGCGGCCGCGGCGCGTGCCTCCTCGACGCTGGTCACCGTGACCCACACCTCGCCGAACGAGGGCAACGGCTCCGGAAGACCGAAGGTGAACGACACGACCGCGGGTGGCTGCGCTGCGAGGAGGGCCAGCTTCCCGTCGTACTCGTCGTCGGACCAGCGAGCCGGCGCGGGGTCAAGTCCCCACGCGTCGGCGGTTGTCGAAACGTCGACTGCGGCACTTCGGTGCGCGAAGACGTTCACGCCGAACGGCTCGGTCGTCAGGCGGCGCGTCTCCGCGAGGTCGTCCGCCAGCTGCGCCACCGTGCGGTAGCCGGCCGCCAGGAACCCCAGCCCGCCCGCGTTGCTGACCGCTGCGGCAAGAGCGGGCGTCGACGGCCCGCCCGACATCGGCGCCTGGACGATGGCCCGCCTCACTCCCGAAAGCCGCCCAGGAAGCGTCGGAACACCCCACCCTGCCTCGGCAGCGGCGCTGCCGGAGGGGGCGGCGTGGCGCGCCGGGTGGCGATCGGCTTGTCGTAGTCGGTGTGCGCGATCGCCTCGACCGTCTGGTCCTCGTCGAACTCCTCGGAGCCCGCGATCTGCGGTACGAACCCCACGAGCATCCCGTTGCGCATGACCTGGGCCTCGAGCCCGAGGGTCCCGTCGGTGTCCCAGACCGCGTTGCGCCCGTCACGCAGGGCGACCCGCACCCCGAACTGGTAGGTCGACGCGCGTTCCATGTGCGCGTCGACGCCTTGCTCGCGCAACCGGTCGACGACCCGCTGCGCCCGCTTCTCCTCCACGCAAACCCCTTTCCCTGGTCCCTAGGCTGCCAGACGTGAAGCAGCCCACGCCGGTCGTCCTCGCCCGCGGCCGCGTGTCGCTCGAGCCGTGGAAGCCGCGTCACGACGCCGAGCTGCTCGAGGCCGCCCAAGATGATGACGTCTGGCGGTGGCTGTCCGTGCTCAGGCCGCGGACCTTGCAGGAGGTTGCCAGGCTTCGGGAGACGCACATCGGCATGCCGTGGGCAGTCGTCGTCGACGGCGTGGCGGCCGGATCGACGTCCTACCTCGACGTGGACCTGCCGGTCGAGGGACTTGAGATCGGGTGGACCTGGTACCGCCAGGACCTGTGGGCGACCGACGTCAACCCGACCTGCAAGCTGCTGCTGATGGGCCACGCCTTCGAAGAGCTCGGTTGCCAGCGCGTCACGCTGAAGACGGACAGCCTCAACACCCGCTCACAGGCTGCGATCCGCAAGCTCGGCTGCTCCTACGACGGGACGCTGCGCCACCACCGCTTGCGCGCGGACGGCTCGGTGCGCGACAGCGCCTACTTCAGCATCCTCGCGTCCGAGTGGCCCGC
>JBHEMB010000154.1:0-3215 GCA_046262855.1 Mycobacteriales bacterium
CGGGGCCTGGAGTCGGCCTGGTGCCGTCCTACGGACCCGCTTCCCGCGAACGCCACCTGGCCTCAGGTGCGGTCCAGCTGGTCGCGCCGGAGTCCGTACGTCGGGACGTGGACACTCCGGACGACCTCGAGCACGCTGTGGCGCTGGGCGTGGGACCGCACACCCTCGCGGCTCTGGAGGGGATCTGGTGACCCAGGCGACCGTCAGGTCGTGGGACGCCGAGGACGGCGGCTCGGCGTACCTGGATGACGGCTCGACTGTCGACATCCCGCCCGAAGCCCTGGGAGACAGCGTGTTCCGGTTTCTCCGGCCCGGTCAACGTGTGCAACTCGAGCTCGAGCGCGGCGTTGTCATCGCGGTGGGCCTGCCGTAAGCACGACAAAGGCCCCGGCCGCAGCCGGGGCCTTCGTGTGAACGACTACCTCTTCTTGGCGGGCGCCTTCTTCGCCGGAGCCTTCTTGGCCGGAGCCTTCTTGGCCGGAGCCTTCTTCGCCGGAGCCTTCTTCGCAGCGGCCTTCTTCGCCGGTGCCTTCTTCGCAGCGGCCTTCTTCGCCGGTGCCTTCTTGGCAGCGGCCTTCTTGGCGGGAGCAGCCTTCTTGGTCACAGGAGCAGCCTTTCCGACGGTCTTGGCAACAGTGGCCTTGGCAACGGGCGCGAGCTTCTTGGCGCCGGAGACGACGTCCTTGAATCCCTGACCCGGACGGAACTTCGGCACCGAGGTCGCCTTCAGCTTGACCTGGGCACCCGTAGCCGGGTTGCGCGCGATGCGTGCCGCCCGGTCCACCTTCTCGAAGACGCCGAAGCCCGCGATCGCGACCTTCTCGCCCTTGGCGACAGCTGTCGTGACTGCATCGACGACAGCCTCGACGGCAGCGGTCGCCGTCCTCTTGTCACCAATGCGGTCGGCGATGGCCTCGATCAGCTCGGCCTTGTTCACAGCGATGTACCTCCGTGGACTGACGAGGCGCTCTGCCCCTTCGCGGAAAAGGTAGGGGCACGCTGCGCTCACGTCGACCACCACGGACCATGAGATTGCTTGTGTCGCAGCGCTTGTCAGGCGGCGGTGCTGGCCGTGCAGGACGGAACGGTGACGGTACCGACCGCGAAACCCCTTGGCACGTAAGGGATCTCGCGTGTCTGCTCGCTGGTCAAGCGGGCGTCGTCACCGGCTTGAAGGCGGGTCGAGCCTTTTCGAAAGAAGTGATGTCATCGCCGTGTCGCAACGTCAAACCGATGTCGTCCAGGCCTTCCATCAGACGCCAGCGCGTGAAGTCGTCGAGGTCGAACGACACCGTGACACTGGGCGCTCGGACCTCACGAGCCTCGAGGTCGACGGTGATCTGGGTCGTCGGATCGGCCTCGACGAGGTCCTGCAGTTGGCTCACGACATCTGCCGGCAGCTGCACCGGGAGCAGCCCGCCCTTCAACGAGTTGCCCCGGAAGATGTCGGCGAAGCGAGGGCTGATGACGACCCGGAAGCCGTAGTCGGTGAGGGCCCAGACAGCGTGCTCGCGCGAGCTTCCGGTCCCGAAGTTCTCACCCGCGACGAGGATGGTCGCGCCCTCTCGCTCGGGCGCGTTCAGGACGAACGACGGGTCCTCGCGCCACTCGCTGAACAGGCCCTTCCCGAAGCCGGTCCGCTCGACCCGCTTGAGCCAGTCACTGGGGATGATCTGATCGGTGTCGACGTCGCTACGCCGCAAGGGGACGGCGGTACCGGTGTGGCTAACGAACGGCTCCATCACTTCTCCAGGTCTGCGGGCGAGGCCAGGTGGCCCAGGACGGCTGTGGCGGCGGCGACCTCAGGACTGACGAGGTGCGTGCGACCGCCCCTGCCCTGCCGGCCCTCGAAGTTGCGGTTGCTGGTCGACGCGCTGCGCTCGCCGGGCGTCAGGGTGTCCGGGTTCATCCCCAGGCACATCGAGCAGCCGGCACTGCGCCACTCGGCACCCGCGTCGGTGAAGACCTTGTCGAGGCCCTCCTGCTCGGCCTGCTGCTTCACGAGCATCGAGCCCGGGACGACGAGCATCCGGGTCCCCGCCGCGACCTTGCGGCCCTTGAGGATGCCGGCCGCAGCGCGGAAGTCCTCCATCCGACCGTTGGTGCAGGAACCGAGGAAGACCGTGTCGATCGCGATCTCACGCATCGGAGTACCGGCGGTGAGGCCCATGTACTCCAGAGCGCGCTCCGCGGCGTCCCGCACATTGCCGCTGGGCAGCGCTGCGGGATCAGGTACCTCGGCGTGGAGAGGGACGCCCTGGGCCGGGTTCGTGCCCCAGGTCACGAACGGTGTGATGGTCGTCGCGTCGAGGAGCACCTCCTTGTCGAACACGGCGTCCTCGTCGGTCGTGAGGGCCTGCCAGGCAGCGACCGCCTCGTCCCAGTCGGCCGGCGCGTGCGGACGGCCCTTGAGGTAGTCGTAGGTGGTCTGGTCGGGCGCGATCAACCCGGCCCGCGCGCCCCACTCGATGCTCATGTTGCAGACCGTCATGCGGCCCTCCATGGAGAGCGCGCGGATGGCCTCTCCGCGGTACTCCACGACGTAGCCCTGCCCGCCGCCGGTGCCGACCTGCGCGATGAGCGCCAGGACGAGGTCCTTCGCCGTTGTGCCGGCGGGCAACGTCCCTTCGACGGTGACCGCCATCGTCTTGGGACGCGGCAGCGGCAGTGTCTGGGTCGCGAGCACGTGCTCGACCTCGCTGGTGCCGATGCCGAACGCCAGCGCGCCGAAGGCGCCGTGAGTGCTCGTGTGGCTGTCGCCGCAGACGATCGTCATGCCGGGCTGGGTGATGCCAAGCTGCGGGCCGATGACGTGCACGATGCCCTGGCCCGCGTCGCCCATGGGATGCAGCCGGATGCCGAACTCCGCGCAGTTCTTGCGCAACGTCTCGACCTGCTTCGCGCTGACGGGGTCGCTGATCGTCATCCCCGGTCCCTCGAACAGGGTCGGGACGTTATGGTCCTCGGTGGCCAAGGTCAGGTCGGGGCGTCGCACCGGGCGCCCCGCCATCCGCAGGCCGTCGAAGGCCTGCGGGCTCGTGACCTCGTGGATGAGGTGCAGGTCGATGTAGAGCAGGTCCGGCTCGCCTGCGGCGCTCCGGACGACATGCTGCTCCCAGACCTTCTCCGCCAGTGTCCGACCCATAGCTTGCTTCTCACATTCTGAGATGGTTGTATCGCTATGTGAAACAGACTAGCGGAGTCGGCGTCCTGGA
>JBHEMB010000155.1:0-8750 GCA_046262855.1 Mycobacteriales bacterium
GGGATGCTCGCGGATCGCTTGGGTGCCAGGAGATCTGGCGAGTTGTTCGCCTCGGTGGCGACCGCTCTGTGCGGAGTTGTCCTCGCTGTCGGTCACCTGCTCAGCACCGCGACGACGAGCGTGCTCGGCTGGGTGCTCCTGACGCACCTGGTCGTCCGGATCCAGCAGGGTGGCGACCAGCGGCTGTGGCTGCTCGTCGGGGTCGTCGGCGGCCTGACGTTCCAGGCGAACGTGCTGGTCGGGTTCCTGCTGCTGGCACTCGCGGTCACGCTCCGGCGTCCGGGTCCGCTGGTTGCCGGGCTCGTCGCCCTGCTCCTCGGCCTTCCCTACCTGGTGTGGCAGGGCCGGCACGGCTGGCCCCAGCTCGACATCGCGCGCAACATCGCGGCAGGCGGGAGCACGTCGTCTGTGTCCCGGCCGCTGTTCCTCCCCTTCGTCGTGCTCCAGGTCGGGCCCTGGCTGCTGCCGGTGTGGCTCACGGGTCTCGTCCGAGTGCTGCGCGACAGGGCGTTGCGGTGCCTCGGCATCTCGTTCCTGCTGCTGACCGCTCTGTTCCTCGTCGTCGGCGGCAAGCCCTACTACGTCGCGGGACTGATCCCCGTGATGCTGGCGGCGGGTGCCCAACCCGTCGTCGACCGGCTGCCGCGCTGGGGCCCGCCGGTGCTGGCCGCGCTGAGCGCACCCGCCCTGCTCTTCACACTGCCGCTGCTGCCGGTGTCCAGGACCAGCGTTGTGCTGGCGGCCAACCCGGATGCCGGCGAGACGATCGGCTGGCCGGGATTCGCGCGCCAGGTGGAGCACGCCGTACCTCCTGGTGCCGTGGTGCTGACGGGCAACTACGGCCAGGCGGGCGCACTGCATCGGTACTCGTCGCTCGAGGTCTACAGCGGGCACAACGGCTACGGGCTCTGGGGCGCGCCCCCGGCTGCCACGCCGGCACTCACGGTCGGGATCGACCGGGCGCTGCTCGATCGCGACTGCCTACAGGTCGTCGAGCTCGGGCGGGTCCGCAGCCCGGTCGACAACGACGAGAACGGCACCGCGTTGCGAAGCTGCGTACCTCGTCGCCCCTGGGCGCAGCTGTGGAAGGACTTCCGTCACTTCGGCTGACGCGCCCGCTGGGCCTTGCTGAGCTGCTTCCACTTCTTGGCCTCCTCGGAACGCAGCCGCGCATCGGTGCGCCTGGCCTGGAAGGCCAGCTCCCGTTGCAGCTTGCGCCAGGAGTCGACGCGGTCCTGGCCGAGGTCTCCCGCGGCGACGCTGGCGTTGATCGCACAGCCGGGCTCGGTCTGGTGCGCGCAGTCGGCGAACCGGCAGGCACAGGCCAGCTCCTCCACGTCGGAGAACGCCAGGGACAGCCCGTCGTCCGCCGCGTGCAGCGCCACGCCGCGCAGCCCCGGGGTGTCGATGATGATGCCGCCGCCCGGGAGCAGCAGCAGCTCCCGATGGGTGGTGGTGTGCCGACCCTTACCCTCCACGTCGCGGATGTCCCCGGTCGCCATCACGTCCCCGCCCAGCAGGGCGTTCACCACCGTGGACTTGCCGGCGCCGGAGGCACCGAGGAGCACGAGGGTCTGGGTCGCGTACGGCGCCAGCGCGGCCACGTCGCCGTGCGCGGCCGACACCGTGACCACCTCGCAGCTCGGCGCGTACGGCCGGACCTCCCGGATGGCAGCGTCGAGGTCGTCGCAGAGGTCGGACTTCGTCAGGACGACCACCGGGGTGGCGCCTGACTCCCAGGCCAGCGTCAGCAGCCGCTCGAGCCGCCGTAGCGGCAGTGGTCCGGACAGCCCGAGGCACAGCAGCACCACGTCGACGTTCGCGGCCAGCGGCTGGGGGCGGGACCTGCCCCGGACGTCGCCACGGACGAGGAGGGAGGTGCGCGGCAGGCACTCGGCGACGGTGTCGCCGTCGAGGGCGAGCCAGTCCCCCACCGTGAGCTCGTCCGGCACGGACGGGACCCGGTCAGGACCGGCAGGGGTGAGCACGTCGTACGCGGAGCGGTCGACGCGGGTGAGCAGTGCAGGGGTCAGGCCGTCGGCGACGGCCGGGAAGTCGAGCAACGCAGGAGCCTCTCGGGAGAGGGCGACCGCGTCAGGCAGCCGCCCCGGGAAGGTGGGCACGCAGGACCGCAACCGTCATGGCGTCACACCTCCCTTGCTCGCTGGTGGCCTCAGGCTAGATCCCCCGTCAACCCCTTATCCGCCCCGCCCCCCGTCCGCCATGAACGGATACTGCGATGGCGTTTTGGCGCGAAATCCGCATCGCAGCATCCATTCATTGGGGGCTGGGCGGGGGCTGGGGGGTCAGTTAGACGGCGCGGGGCCCGGCGTCACTGCTGCGGTGGAACACCCGGTAGTACAGGTAGGCGGCCGTCTCGCGGGCCACGTAGCGGGCCTCGGTCGAGCGCGACGCGTTGGCGGGCCCGCTGCGGGTCGGGGAGGTGGCCGCCTTGATGCCGAGGTCCTGCGCCATCCGGCGCGAGCGCAGCGAGTGCCACGGGTCGGTCACCAGGACGGCACTCCTCCAACCTTGCCTGTCGTAGACGACCGCGAGCGCCTTCAGGGACTGCAGCGTGTCACCGCCCACGCCGACGGCGACGACGGAGGTGACGCCCTTGTTCGCGAGGTAGCGCTTGCCCGCGGCGGCCTCGGTGAAGCGGTCACCGGTCCGGCTGCCGCCGACGGTGACGATCCGCGGAGCGATGCCCTGCCGGAACAGTGCCGCGGCGTGGTCGAGCCGCGCCTTGAACACGGCACTGGGGCGGCCGTCGAACTGCGACGCACCGAGCACCACGATCGCGTCCGAGTGCGGCCGGTCGTCCTGCCTCGCCACCCACCACACGCGACCGGCGGTGCCGGCGAGCACCAGGAACGGCACGAGGAGGAGGACCGCCAGGATCCGGCGGACGGTCTTGGAGAGCAGCAGCAGCAGCACTACCGGGTGTCGCTGCCCGCGGCCTCCAGGGCGGCCCGACCGGCCTCGAGACGCGCGACGGGGACGCGGAACGGCGAGCAGCTGACGTAGTCGAGGCCCGCGTCGTGGAAGAAGTGCACCGAGTCGGGGTCACCGCCGTGCTCGCCGCAGACACCGAGGTGCAGGTCGGGCCGGGTCCTGCGGCCCTCCTCGGCTGCGATCCGCACCAGGCGTCCGACGCCGTCGCGGTCGAGGGACTCGAAGGGCGAGACGCCGAAGATGCCCAGGTCGAGGTAGCGGCTGAAGAACGCGGCCTCGACGTCGTCGCGGCTGAAGCCCCAGCCCATCTGGGTCAGGTCGTTGGTGCCGAAGGAGAAGAACTCCGCGGCCTCGGCGATCTGGCCGGCCGTGAGGGCGGCGCGGGGCACCTCGATCATCGTGCCGATCGGTGCCTCGACGCCCACCTCCTCGAGGATCAGGGAGGCTTCGTCCCGGACCAGCTCCAGCTCCTGGACCGCGCCCACGAGCGGCACCATCACCTCGGGCCGCGGATCGAGCCCTTCGTCCTTGAGGGACTTGGCTGCCTCTGCGAGCGCCCGCACCTGCAGGGCGAACAGGCCGGGGATGACGAGGCCGAGGCGGACGCCGCGCAGGCCGAGCATCGGGTTCATCTCGTGCAGCCGGCGGACCTCTTCGAGCAGCTGCACCCGCTTGGGGTTGGGCGTCTCGCCCTTGGCCTCAGTGACGCAGACCTCGACGGTCAGCTCGGTCAGGTCGGGCAGGAACTCGTGCAGCGGCGGGTCGATGAGGCGCACGGTGACGGGCAGCCCGTCCATGGCGCGCAGGATCTCGACGAAGTCGCTGCGCTGCAAGGGAAGCAGCGCCGCCAGCGCAGAGGACCGCTCCTCGTCGGTGTCGGCGAGGATGAGGTCCTCGACCAGCTGACGCCGGTCGCCGAGGAACATGTGCTCGGTCCGGCACAGCCCGATGCCCTCGGCACCGAACCGGCGGGCCCGCTGCGCGTCCTCACCCGTGTCGGCGTTCGTCCGGACCCGCAGCCGGCGAGCCGCGTCGGCGTGCCCGATGAGCCGGTCGATGGCCTGCACGAGGTCGTCGTCACCGGCGACTCCGCTCTCGAAGTACTCCACGACGGGTGACGGCACGACCGCCACCTCGCCGAGGAAGACCTCACCGGAGGTGCCGTCGATCGAGAGGACATCGCCCTCGTACACGACGCTGCCGTCCCGCAGCGTGATCGTCTTCGCCGAGGTGGAGACCTCGAGCTCCTCGGCCCCGCACACGCAGGTCTTGCCCATGCCACGCGCGACGACAGCCGCGTGCGAGGTCTTGCCGCCCCGCGACGTGAGGATGCCGCGCGCAGCGATCATGCCGGCCAGGTCGTCGGGGTTCGTCTCCCGCCGTACCAGGATCACGTCCTCGCCGCGAGCAGCCCACTCCTGCGCCACCGACGACGAGAAGACCGCCTTGCCCACGGCCGCGCCCGGCGAGGCCCCCATCCCCTTGGTGACCCGACGCGCGCCGCCGGTGTCGCCGAAGCGCGGGAACATCAGCATCGCGAGCTGCGCCCCGCTGACCCGCAGCAGCGCCTCGTCGAGGTCGATCAGGCCCTCGTCCACGAGCTGGGTCGCGATCCGGAAGGCGGCGCCGGCGGTGCGCTTCCCGACCCGGGTCTGCAGCATCCAGAGCTTGCCGCGCTCGATCGTGAACTCGATGTCGCACAGGTCGCGGTAGTGCCGCTCCAGCGTCGCCATGATGTCCATCAGCTGGTCGTACGACGCCTTGTCGAGCCCCTCGAGGTCCTGCAACGGCAGCGTGTTGCGGATGCCGGCGACGACGTCCTCACCCTGGGCGTTCTGCAGGTAGTCGCCGTAGACGCCCTGGGCGCCGGAGGACGGGTCACGGGTGAACGCGACGCCGGTGCCGCTGTCCATGCCGAGGTTGCCGAACACCATCGAGCAGACGTTGACGGCCGTACCGAGGTCGGCCGGGATCCGCTCCTGGCGACGGTAGAGCCGGGCCCGGTCGCCGTTCCAGGAGTCGAAGACTGCGCGGGTGGCGAGGTCCATCTGCTCGCGCGGGTCCTGCGGGAACTCCCGGCCCGTCTCGGACAGGACGATGCCCTTGAAGGTGTCGACGAGGGCGCGCAGGTCAGCGGCGTCGAGGTCGAGGTCGTTCGCCGTCCCGCGCGCCTTCTTGGCCTCGTCGTGGGCGTGCTCGAACAGCTCGCCGTCGACGCCGAGCACCGTCTTGCCGAACATCTGGACCAACCGGCGGTAGGAGTCCCACGCGAACCGCTCGTCGCCTTGCTTCGCGAGCCCCAGCACGGAGGAGTCGTTGAGGCCGATGTTGAGGACGGTGTCCATCATCCCGGGCATGGAGAACTTCGCACCCGACCTGACGCTGACCAGCAGCGGGTCGTCGGCCTGGCCGAGCTGCTTGCCCATCGCCTTCTCGAGTGCATCGAGGTGCTGCGAGACCTCGTCAGCGAGCTCCGCAGGCACGTCGCCGCTGGCGAGGTACGCCGTGCATGCCTCGGTCGTGATGACGAAGCCGGGCGGCACCGGCAGGCCGAGGTTGGTCATCTCGGAGAGGTTCGCGCCCTTGCCCCCGAGCAGGTCCTTCATCTCCCGGGAGCCCTCGGCGAAGTCATAGACGTACTTGGTCATGTGACGCCTTCCTAGAGCGGACCGAGCTTGTCATTCAGGTACCGCTCCACCTGGTCGAGCGCAACCCGCTCCTGCGACATGGAGTCGCGCTCGCGAACCGTCACCGCCTGGTCCTCGAGGCTGTCGAAGTCGACCGTGACGCAGAACGGCGTACCGATCTCGTCCTGCCGGCGGTAGCGGCGGCCGATCGCGCCGGCGTCGTCGAACTCGACGTTCCACTGCTTGCGCAGGTTCGCGGCGAGGTCGCGGGCCACCGGGGACAGGTCGGCGTTGCGGGAGAGCGGCAGCACGGCCGCCTTGACCGGCGCGAGCCGAGGGTCGAGCTTGAGCACGACCCGCTTCTCCATGACGCCCTTCGCGTTCGGCGCCTCGTCCTCGTTGTAGGCGTCGAGGAGGAACACGAGCGCCGACCGGTCGACACCGACCGCGGGCTCGATGACGTACGGCGTGTAGCGCTCGCCGCTCTCCTGGTCGAACTACGAGAGGTCCGTGCCGGTCGCCTTGCTGTGCACCGTGAGGTCGTAGTCGGTGCGGTTGGCGACGCCCTCGAGCTCGCCCCACTCGGTGCCGGTGAAGTTGAAGCGGTACTCGATGTCGACGGTCCGGGTCGAGTAGTCGCTGAGCTGGTCCTCCGGGTGCTCGTAGAGCCGGAGGTTGTCGGGAGAGACACCGAGCCCGGTGAACCACGCGAGCCGGGTGTCGATCCAGTACTGGTGCCACTCCTTGTCCTCGCCCGGCTTGACGAAGAACTCCATCTCCATCTGCTCGAACTCGCGGGTCCGGAAGATGAAGTTGCCCGGGGTGATCTCGTTGCGGAAGCTCTTGCCGATCTGGCCGATGCCGAACGGCGGCTTCTTGCGCGCGCTCTGCTGCACGTTGAGGTAGTTGATGAAGATGCCCTGGGCCGTCTCGGGCCGCAGGTAGGCGAGGCCGCTCTCGTCCTCGACCGGGCCGAGGTAGGTCTTCAGCAGCCCGCTGAACTGGCGAGGGTCGGTGAAGGTGCCGCGGTTCCCGCAGTTGGGGCAGGCGATCTCGGCCAGCGCCTTGCCGGGCTGCGCCTCCTCGAGGTGGTCGGCACGAAACCTCTTGTGGCACGAGGTGCACTCGGTCAGCGGGTCGGTGAAGGTCGCGACGTGGCCGCTGGTCTCCCAGACCTCCCTGGCAAGGATCACGCAGGAGTCGAGGCCGACCACGTCGTCACGGCCCTGGACCATCGACTTCCACCACTGGCGCTTGACGTTGTTCTTCAGCTCGACGCCGAGCGGGCCGTAGTCCCAGCTGGCCCGCAGGCCGCCGTAGATCTCGGAGGAGGGATAGACCAGACCGCGCCGCTTGCTGAGGCTGACGATCGTGTCCATGCGGTCGGGCGTCTTGGACTTGCTCATGCGCGGCTGCTCCAGTCCGGCTGGCGGTCGGCGGGTTCCATGCTCACCTATGGGTCTTGACCCGACGTGCACCCTACGACGTGGTGACAAGGCGCTTGCCTGGGGTACAGCGGAGGCATGCATGTCGGCCCCCTTCTCCCCGTGAGCGACCTCGACCGCGCGCGCACCTTCTACGAGGGCCAGCTCGGCGGGAAGGGTCAGGAAACCCCCGGTGGCTGGCAGGTCGACGTCACCGACGGCAGCTGCGTCTACCTCCTCCAGGTCGACGAGGACGCTGGCTTGGCCAGCTGGCCGCTGGCGAGCTTCCGCGTCGACGACGTCCGCGCCCGCACCCGTGAGCTCAGGGACCGCGGCGTGACCTTTTTGGGCCCCGACCACGTGCCTTACGAGCTCGATGCCGACGGTGTCAAGGAGGACGACCGGATGGAGGTGTCGTGGATGACCGACCCGGACGGCAACGTCCTGACGCTGTTCCGGGTCTACAGGCTGAGCTTGTAGCGGATCGACACGTAGTCCTCGCACGACTCGTACGGCTGCACCTTGATGGTGCCCGCCTGCAACGGCGGGCTCTTGGAGAACTGCGCCTCGGCCTCGACCGACTCCTGGTCGGTGCCGTCGATCTTCCACCCGGCACCCTTCAGCGCCGCGACGTAGTCGTCACGGACCTTGACGAAGTCCTTGGTGTGCAGCAGCCCGAAGACGACGTGCGTCTTGCCCTGCGTGCTCGGCTCGTAGAGCACCTGACCGTCGACGGGCGGCAGGCCAGCCGGCATGGCGGCGGCCGGATCAGCGGTCGGCAGGTCCTTGCACGCGGAGCTCGATGCGCCGTCAGACGAGCCACTGCATGCCGTTGTGGCAGCCAGGGCCAGGGCCAGGGGTACCAGTCTCATGATCCGGATCATGTCAGCCCTGCGCCCGGGTGCTGGGAGGTACGGCGGGAGGCTGGGCCACGTCGACAGCCCGCACCACCTCGAAGGCGCTGACCTCGTCGCGGCCCTCGGCCAGCAGGGTCGTGGCGAACACCTTCACGTCGTACGAGGAGAGACTGCGCCGGTAGCTGCCCACGCTGTCCCACTCGGTGCTCAGCAACCACTGCGCCGGGTCGTCCGCCGCCCGCCCCACGCGACCACGGACGAACCCGGGCCGGGTGGCGAGCACCTCGAGGGCAGCAACGGCCCGCGGCTCGAACTCTGCAGCGTCCGTCACGTCGAAGCGGGTCACGACCAGCACACCGGCACGCTAGTGCCCGGTGCGGTGGTGCAGGCTGATGAGGTGTCCGCCTTCCGTCGTACCGTCGAGAAGCAGGCCGGCCCCGTGCTGGTGCTGCTGTCCCGCGCGCCCCGCTGGGTGCCGTTCGCCGTCGTCCTCGGGTGCGTCGTCGGCGGTCTCCTCCTCCAGGGGCCGGTCGCCGCGGTGCTGCTCGGCGTGGTACTCGCCCTGCTCGGCCTGCAGCTGTTCTTCGCCTGGCCCGTCATCGAACCGCCCCAGCGGGTCCTCCGGTTCGTCGTCCTGGCGCTGCTCACTGCTGCCGTCCTGGCGCGACTTTGACAACGGTTTCCATTTCGGGTTAGGTAGGTGTCGTGCGCCGATCCCTGCTCTGCCTGCTGCTCCTCACCGCCTGCACGTCCGGCCTCGCCCAGGACGGGAAGGTGCAGGTCGTGGCCTCCGCGTACCCCTTCGCCTGGCTCGCCGAGCGGGTCGCCGGCCCGGATGCGGACGTGACCGATCTCGTCCCGCCTGGTGCCGAGCCGCACGACCTCGA
>JBHEMB010000156.1:0-2691 GCA_046262855.1 Mycobacteriales bacterium
ATCGGCGACGGCAAGGTCTGGATCGTTCCCGTGGAGACCGTGGTCAGGGTCCGCACCGGCGACCGAGACGAGCTCGCCATATGACGGTGGTCGACGAGGTTGCACAGCTTCCGTCTCGAAACCTCCAGCCGAACACATGACCGCGTCCGAGCGCGCCTTCCGGGCCGCCGAGGCTGACGCCCTGTGCCAGCAGGCGTATGCCTCGGTAGGAGCGCCGGACACCGGCGTGGCGTTGGTCGCGGTCGGCGGCTACGGGCGCCAGGAGCTGGCGCCGTACAGCGATCTCGATGTCGTGCTGGTGCACGACGACGGTGTCGCGACCGGTGACTGGGCAGGGCAGGTCTGGTATCCGCTGTGGGACTCCGGCTTCAAGATCGACCACTCCGTGCGCTCGGTCCCCGAGGTGCTCGAGCAGGCCGCGTCCGACCTCAAGGTCGCGCTGGGCATGCTCGACGTCCGTCATCTCGCGGGCGATCCGAACCTCACCCTTCGCCTCCGTACGGCGATCCTGGCCGCGTGGCGTCGCGACGCCAAGGACCGGCTGCCCGAGCTGCAGCAGCTCGTCCGCGACCGCTACCGCCTCCTCGGGGAGCTGGCGCACAACTCGGTGCCCGACCTGAAGGAGGCGACCGGAGGCCTGCGCGACGCGACCGTGCTGAAGGCCCTGGTGGCGACCTGGCTGGTGGACGTGCCCCATGGGGCGCTGGAGAGCTGCCGTCAGGCGATGATCGACGTCCGCGACGCCCTGCACACGGTGGCGGGTCGTGGCAACGACCGCATCGCACCGGAGATGTGGGCCGACATGGCGCCGCTGCTGGACCTGCCCGACGCCGGGGCGGTCCAGCTGCACGTGCGGACCCTGGGTCGGCGGATGACGCACCTGTCCCGGCTGACCTGGCGCCGCGCCGATGCGGTGCTTCGGCGGCCGCCGAAGGCCACGGCAGGCCGCCGGCCCCAGCTCGAGTCGATCGGCGGCGGGTTGGCCGTCGCGTACGAGGAGATCGTGCTCGACCGCGACGCCAGGCCGGCCGAGGACCCGTTCCTGCTCCTGCGGGCCGCTGCGGAGGCTGCCGAGCGCGACCTGGTCCTCGAGCCCACCACGACGGCCCGGATCGTGGCGGGCGTGCCGCCACTCCCGGAGCCGTGGCCGGCCGAGGCCCGCGACCTGCTCGTGCGCCTGCTGGCGGCCGGACCCGGACTTCTCGCGGTGTGGGAGACCCTCGACGAGACCGACGCGCTGGACACGTTCCTCCCCGAGTGGGAGCGGGTCCGGTTGCTGCCGCACGCCTCCACGGTTCACCGCTTCACGGTCGACCGGCACCTGGTGGAGACGGCCGCGTCGGCGGCTGCGCTGACCCGCCGGGTGGCCAGACCGGACCTGCTGCTGCTCGGCGCGCTGCTGCACGACATCGGCAAGGGCCTGCCCGGGGACCACACCGAGGTCGGTATGCGGCTCGTCGCCGAGATCGCCCCGCGGCTGGGGCTCGGGCCCGCTGATGCGGGGGTGCTCGTGGCCATGGTGAGGCATCACCTGCTGCTGCCGGACGTCGCCACCCGCCGCGACCTCAACGACCCTGCGACGGCTCGGGGTGTCGCGGACGCCGTCGGGTCACTGGAGGTGCTGGAGCTGCTGCACGCCCTGACCGAAGCCGACTCCGCCGCCACCGGCCCGGCGGCTTGGAGCGCGTGGAAGGGCCACCTCATCGCAGATCTCGTCCGACGCGCGTCCGCCCTGCTCAGCGGTCAGCCGGAACCGCCGCCGGCGACGCTGACGCCCGAGCAGGAGGACCTCGTGGCCCGCGGCGAGCTGGCGCTGCACCTCGACGGCGAGCTCGTGACCGTGATCGCCCCCGATCGCGAGGGCCTGCTGTCGCTGTCGGCCGGGGTGCTCGCGCTGCACCGGCTCGACGTCCGCGCGGCCTCGGTCTTCACCCGGGGAAGCACTGCCGTCACCGTCTTCCGGGTCTCCCCTCGGTTCGGCTCGATGCCGGACTGGTCGGTGGTGCTCGGCGACCTGCGGCACGCGCTCGACGGCTCGTTGCCGCTGGAGGAGAAGCTGGCCGCGCGCGAAGCCGCATACCCCCGTCCCGCCGTACCCGTTGCGCCTTCCACCGTCCGGCTCGTCGACGACGCGTCGGAGACGTCCACCGTTGTCGAGGTCCGGGCTCCCGACGAGGTCGGCGTGCTGCACCGGATCTGCGCCGTCCTGGCCAGCCACCACCTCGACGTCCGCTCCGCGCACATCTCGACCCTGGGCCACGACGTGGTCGACGCCTTCTACGTGCCCCGGCTCTCCGACGAGGGCCGGCGCGACGCCGTCGTCAAGGACCTCCTCGCCGTCCTCCCCTGACCCACCCCCTGCCCCTCCCCGCATGAATGGATCCTGCGCTGCCCTTTTCGGGCGGAATCGCCATCTCGGTATCCATTCATGGCGGGGAGGGGGGCGCGGCTAGACTCCTGAGGGTGTTCGACACCCTCTCCGACCGGCTGGACAAGGTCTTCACGTCGCTGCGCGGCAAGGGCCGGCTGTCCGAGGCCGACATCGACGCGACGGCGCGCGAGATCCGCATCGCGCTGCTCGAGGCCGACGTCGCGCTGCCGGTCGTCAAGGCGTTCATCGCCTCGATCAAGGAGCGGGCCGCCGGCGAAGAGGTCAGCAAGGCCCTCAACCCGGCCCAGCAGGTCATCAAG
>JBHEMB010000157.1:0-6199 GCA_046262855.1 Mycobacteriales bacterium
GAAGTTCGAGGCAGCAGGCGTCCCGATCGTCGGTGACGACATCAAGTCCCAGGTCGGCGCGACCATCACGCACCGCGTCATGGCGAAGCTGTTCGAGGACCGCGGCGTCATCCTCGACCGCACGTACCAGCTGAACGTCGGTGGCAACATGGACTTCAAGAACATGCTCGAGCGAGACCGCCTCGAGTCCAAGAAGATCTCGAAGACGCAGGCCGTCACGAGCAACCTCGAGCACGAGCTCGGCGCGCGCAACGTCCACATCGGCCCGTCGGACTACGTCCAGTGGCTCGACGACCGCAAGTGGGCCTACGTCCGCCTCGAGGGCCGCGCCTTCGGTGACGTCCCGCTGAACCTCGAGTACAAGCTCGAGGTCTGGGACAGCCCGAACAGCGCCGGCGTCATCATCGACGCGCTGCGCTGCGCGAAGATCGCGAAGGACCGCGGCCAGGGCGGCCCCGTGCACCCCGCGTCGACGTACTTCATGAAGTCCCCGCCGAAGCAGGTCCGCGACGACATCGCCAAGGACCAGCTCGAGGCCTGGATCAACGGCTAGTCGGTTTTCTGGCGAAGGCCCTCACCCTCATCGGGTGGGGGCCTTCGTCGTGCGAGGGTGGTGCGGTGCGCGGAGCGGGGGTTCACCACGTACGGCGGCTGCCCGCCGCTGGGCATGTTCGTCGGCTTTCAGCCGCTGGGCATGTTCGTCGGCTTTCAGCCGCTGGGCATGTTCGTCGGCTTTCAGCCGATCCAGACTTCCGGCGGCTGCTGCGGGTCCGGCTGGCCGGGCAAGCGGGCGACGGGTTGTTCCAGGGCGCGCTGTTCGGGGCGGCCTTCTTCAACCCGGAGAAGGCGACGTCCGCCGCCGCCGCCGCGAGCGCCTTCGCGACGGTGCTGCTGCCCTACTCGCTGGTGGGGCCGTTCGCCGGTGTCCTGCTCGACCGGTGGTCGCGACAGCGCGTCCTCATGGTCAGCAACGGGCTACGGGCCGCCCTGGGCTGCGCGTTCGCGCTCAGTCTGTGGCAGACGGGGGCCATCAGCGTGCCGAGTGTCGGTATCGCGCTGCTCGCCGTCTCCCTCAACCGGTTCGTGCTCAGCGGCTTGTCGGCGGCGCTGCCGCACGTCGTCGAGACCCGCGACCTCGTCACAGCCAACGCGCTGACGACCACAGCGGGCCAGGCGGCGACGGCCGTCGGCGGGATCAGCTCGCTCGGGCTGCGTGCCCTCTGGGGCGACACCGACGCAGGCGCCGCACGCACGGCGCTGACGGCCGCCGCGGTCTACGCCGTCGCGAGCCTGTTCGCAGCCGCGATCGCCCGCCGGCGGCTGGGACCGGACCTGCTCACGGTGCCGGCTCCGATCCGGGCGGCCGTCGCTGAGGTCGCGCGCGGGCTGGTCGACGGCGCGGCCCACCTGCGCCAGCGCGCACCCGCCGCCCGAGCCCTGCTGATGATCTCGGCGCAGCGCTTCCTCACCGGCATCATGTTCGTCGGCACCTTGCTGCTCTACACCGAGCATGGCTACCTGCACCGCGGCTTCACCGGCCTGGGCGAGGTGCTCACGGCGACGGTCGTCGGCGGGGTGCTGGCAGCCGTCATCACCCCACGCGTCACACGGGCGCTCGGGACCCAGCGGTGGATCGCCATCGTGGTGGTCGCGGCGGCGGTCGTCACGGCGAGCCTCGGTCCGCTGTACACCCATCCCGCCCTGGTCGCGGCCGGGCTGCTGCTCGGGACCTGCTCGCAGGCAGCCAAGATCAGCGTCGACACGCTGCTGCAGGAGTCGGTCGACGACGCCTTCCGCGGCCGCGTGTTCTCGGTCTACGACACCCTGGTCAACGTCAGCTTCGCCGCAGCGGGTGGGGTCGCTGCGGTGGTCCTGCCGGACGACGGGCGGAGCCTGGCGGTGCTGCTCGCACTGGCAGCGGGCTACGCGGTCACCGGCGGCTGCTACGGGCTGGTGGTGCGGCGCAGGGCCCGGTTCGAGGCGCCCGAGCCGGTGATCACGCAGACCTGAGCAGCACGCCGCTGATCAGCAGAGAACGGCGCCGAGCAGACAGGGGTTCGTCGCCGCCACGGGCGTCTGAGCGGGAACAGGTGCGCTCGTCGGCTTCGGCGACACCAGCGTCACGACCGCGGTCACGAGCCTGTCCACCAGGCCCGGTGTGGGAGGCGGCGGAGGCGGCGTGGTGGGCGTCGCCGTCGGGTGAGTCGACCGCCCGGGGTTGGGCGACGCGGTGCCGGTCGGGAGCACACCGAGCCCCCCAGGCGGCGGCGCGGCATTCACGATGGTGGGGCCACCGGCGTTGCCGCCGGGAGCCAGCGCAGCGCTGAGCAGCTGACTGACCTTCGCGACCCGGGCCCGGACGATGGCGGCCACGACCCCCCAGGAGCCCAGGTCTGCCCGGTCGGCGCGCACCGTCGCCAGTGCGTCCGGGGCCTCGGCCGCCGCCGCCACGAGCGCGGTCAGCGCCTCCTCGCCTCGCTGAGCGCCAGGAGCGGGCACCGCGCCGGAGCGGAAGGACGCCGGGACGGTCGCGAGGTAGCTCGCGCCCTCCTGCAGCGCGAGGCCGGCGGCGAGGCTGTTGAGGTCCTCGTCGGCACTCACCAGGTCCGCCGCCACGGCCCTCTCCCAGGAGTCGCCGCGCAGCTGCAGCGGCGTCGTGCGCTGCGGCAGCGACTGCGGCTGGATCTTGACCTGGTGGAAGGCTGGCACGGCGGTGCTGGACGCCCGACCGACCGGGTGCAGCGCGACGGTGCCGTCGTAGACGGCCACACGGGTGAGCAGGGCTTCCTCCACGCGCGCGACGGCGCCTGCGGGCACCGCCACCTCGCCGGCCGGTGTGGTCAGCTCGAGGTGGGCGCCGTCCCGTGCGTCGACCATGGCCTGTCCCCTGGACAGGGTCTCCCGGACGCCGTCCTGCACGCGCAGCGTCGACAGGCCCCCGAGATAGACGCGCCGGCCGGCCGTCGTGAGCTGCGCCCCGCCACCGTCACCGGTGTGCAGCTCGGCGCCCCGCGGGAGCACCTCGCCCTCGACGGCGGCGTGGTTGCTGCCGTCCGGGAGGTAGACCTGGGCGAGCCTGGCTACGGCGACCCTGGTGTCGGCAGAGGCGGGGTCGGCACGGTGCAGGACGACCGCCGCACTGGCAGCCGTCGCGACCACCAGGCCGGAGGCCAGCACGGCCGGCCAGCCATGCGGGCCGTGCAGCCAGGACAGCACCGAGCTGCCTACGCCGCCCACGTGGGCATGGCCCGCCGTGTCCCGGATGTCCGCCACGTCCCCATCATCGGGGCGCTCACCGCCGGTCGGTATGGCCCAAAAGAACTAGCCCCCCGGCGTGTCGCCCGCAACCGTGTCCTCCGGGACGTGGTCGGCGGCCCAGGCCCGCAGCGCCGCGACCGCCTCGTCATGGGGCAGCGGGCCGTGCTCCATGCGGAGCGCGAGCAGGTGCTGGTAGGCCTGGCCCACCAGCCGCCCCGGGCGGATCCCGAGGATCGTCATGATCTCGTTGCCGTCCAGGTCCGGTCGGATCGCCCGCAGCTCCTCCTGCTGCGCCAGCACCTCGATGCGGCGCTCCAGGTCGTCGTAGGCGCTGGACAGCCGCTGCGCCCGACGCTGGTTGCGCGTCGTGCAGTCGGACCTGGTCAGCAGGTGCAGCCGCATCAGCTGGTCGCCGGCGTCGTGCACGTATCGCCGTACCGCGGCGTCGGTCCACGGCGAGGTGCCCGGCTGGCCGTAGCCGTGGAAGCGCAGGTGCATCTCGGTGAGCAGGAACACGGCCTCGACCACGTCCTTGCCGAAGGTCAGCGCCTTGAGCCGCCTGCGGGCCAGGTGGGCACCCTTCACCTCGTGGTGGTGGAAGCTCACCTTGCCGGCGTCGAACCGGCGGGTGGCCGGCTTCCCGATGTCGTGCAGCAGCGCTGCCAGTCGCAGCACGAGATCCGGGCCGGGTGGGTCGAGCCGGTGCTCCAGTGCGATAGCCCGCTCGAGCACCTGCAGGCTGTGCTCGTAGACGTCCTTGTGCTGTTGGTGCTCGTCGATCTCGAGCCGCAGCGCCGGCAGTTCCGGCAGCACGTGATCCGCGAGGCCGGTGTCGACGAGCAGGGTCAGGCCCTTGCGCGGGTGCGCACCGAGCAGCAGCTTCTCGAGCTCGCCACGGACCCGCTCGGCACTCACGATCTCGATCCGCGCGGCCCGGTCTGTCATGGCGGCCACGACCTCGGGGGCCACCTCGAAGCCCAGCTGCGAAGCGAACCGCGCCGCCCGCAGCATCCGGAGCGGGTCGTCGTCGAAGGAGTCCTCCGGCCGGCCCGGCGTGCGGATCACCCCCGCGGCAAGGTCGGCCATCCCGCCGTACAGGTCGACGAAGGCGTCCGGCGCGGTCCAGCCGGGTAGCTGCAGGGCCATCGCGTTCATGGCGAAGTCCCGCCGCACCAGGTCGTCCTCGAGGCGGTCGCCGTACACCACCTCCGGCTTGCGGCTGGTGCGGTCGTAGGACTCCGACCGGTACGTCGTGATCTCGAGCCGCTGGCCCTTCTTCATGGCGCCGACGGTGCCGAAGGCGATCCCGACGTCCCAGGTGGCGTCGGCCCAGCCCGCCACGAGCGCCATGATCTGCTCGGGCCGGGCGTCGGTGGTGAGGTCGAGGTCGTCGTCGAGCCGGCCGAGCAACGCATCCCGCACCGAGCCACCCACGAGGTGCAGCCGGTGTCCCGCGCCGGCGAAGCGCTCACCGAGCTCCACGAGCACGGGGGAGCGCTGAACGAGCTCGCGTGCCGCATTCGCGGTCAGGTCGGCTGCGGACTCGTCCGCGGAGTCGCCGGTGATGTCGGGCATGGGAGACGCAAGCCTAGGAGAGGCGGGCGAGCGGGTTGCCAGTCGCGTCCTGACGGTCGCCGTAGATTGGCTCCATGACCAGCCCGGGCGAGCGACCGAAGCCGCGGCCGCCCCGCAGGCCACCGGTGGGCGGGCTCCGCCGGGTGCTCCGCCGGGTCGACGAGGTGAGCGCGGGAGGGCTGGTGCTGGACGGCCGCGGACCGGATGCGCGCGGGGCGCTCATCGGTCGTCTCGACCGACGGGGCAGGCTGCTGTGGTCGCTGCCCAAGGGCCACGTCGAGGCGGGGGAGACGGTGCCGGAGACCGCGGTCCGGGAGGTGCACGAGGAGACCGGCATCCGCGGTGAGGTCGTCGGCAAGCTCGGCACCATCGACTTCTGGTTCGTCGCCGAAGGGCGTCGCGTGCACAAGACCGTCCATCACTACCTGCTGCTCGCCGTCGGCGGGCTGGAGCTCTCCGACGCGGACGTCGAGGTGAGCGAGGTCGCCTGGGTTCCCGTGTCCGACCTGGCCGATCGGCTCGCGTACGCCGACGAGCGACGGCTGCTCGACCGGGTCCCCGAGCTGCTGTCGCGGTCGGCATGAAGCGGACCGCGCTGGCGGTCGGCGGTCTCGTGCTGGCACTCGCCCTGCCCGCGGCCGCGGACCCGTCACCGGCACCCACGAGGCAAGAGCCAGAGGCCCCCCTGCGGGTCTCGGTCACCGAGCTGCTCCCGCGCGCCCCGCAGGCAGGGCAGGCCTTCGAAGTGCGCGGTGCTATCCGCAACACCAGCGCGTCGACCTCGGTGGCCGAGGTGAAGGTGCGGCTCGCCCGGGGCAACGTGATCACGTCCCGCGGGGTGCTGCACGAGCTCGAGCAGGACGGTGCCGACTTCACCACGGTCTTCACGTCGCGAGGCATCACGAGCGACAGCGCGGGACGCAACCCGATCACCGCGCTATCGCCGGGTGCCGTCGGGTACTTCGACATCCAGACCGACGTCGACTCGCTCGGCCTGCGACGCACCGGCGTGTATCCGTTCGAGATCGAGGCGCGCGGCTCGATCGAGGGATCCGGCCTGCAGCTGCTCGGCGCCGTTCCGACCTGGGTGCCCTTCTTCCAGGACCCGCCCCGTCAGAACAAGGTGGCCGTCGTCTGGCCCGTCACCGAGCCGCCGCACCAGGCGCCCGACGGGTCGTTCGTCGACAACGACCTTGCCGCGAGCTTCGCCAAGGGCAAGCTTCAGCACCTGCTCTACGCGTCCCAGCTCGCCGGCGGTGCGCCGGTCTGCGGCCGGGGCGCCGTGCGGCACGACGGGCTCCGTGACCCCTCCCCGACGCGCTGCCTGCCTGTCCCCCTGACGTTCGCCGTCGACCCCGATCTGGTG
>JBHEMB010000158.1:0-2536 GCA_046262855.1 Mycobacteriales bacterium
GGCCGATGGTCACGCCGGTGGCGTCGTCGTTGGTGCCGAAGGGGTCGAAGAGGGCTCTGAGCACCATCGGGCTGATCGGCACGCCCTCGCGCACGACCCTGATCTCGTGCCAGGAGCCGGCCTCGACGACGTCGATGGCGACCCGGTCAGGTGCCGGGTCGCGGTGGGCCGTGGCCCACAGGTCGCGCACCACCCGGCTCAGCAGCAGCGGGTCGGCGTACACCTTGAGATCGGCGCCGCAGCGCACCTCGGGGCTACCCGGGAGCTCCCGGGACAGGGCGCCGACGTCGACGGGCTCGTGGCTGATCCGGATCCGGCCCAGCGAGGCCGAGGCAGACAGCTCCACGTCGAGGATGTGCTCGGAGAGCCGGGTGAGGGCTTCCGCCAGCCGGTCGAGGGAGCTGGTGACCTGGTCCTGCGGCACCTCACCGTCGGCCAACATCATCGCCCAGCCCCGGGCGACGGCCACCGGCGTGCGCAGCTCGTGCGCGAACGCCGCGAGGAACCGGTCGCGCTGGCGGGCTTCGTCTGGGTCCGGCCGATTGGTGACCGCACCGGTGCCGGCGACGAGGAAGTCGCGGACCCACCGGTGGAGGAGGGACGCCTCGACGTCCCACACCCGGGCGACGTCCTCGACGGACCGACCGGCCAGGACCGCCAGGACCATGGAGACGCGCAGGTCGACCGCAGCCTGGGCTGCGACCCGTGGGTCGGCCTCGCCGGTCGCACGCCCACCATGCAACAGCTGCGGACGCGCAGGCTCCGACATGTCGGTCAATGCGATTCCCTCGATCGAGGCGCGCTCCCCCGGGCGAACCGTCCTCCCCGCAGCCTCCCGAGCAGCGTACGAGCCCGAGGTCACGGTACGCCGATCGGATCCCGGCCGCTGCGATAAACGGTGAAATGTCTAGATTGGTCGGTGGGTCGGCACGGGTGCTTTCTCAGGCGTGCGTCTCCCGCGGGGCGAGCAGCTGCTCGAGCTCCTCCTCGACGTCGGCCTGGCAGACGAAGAGCAGCTCGTCGCCCGCCTCCACCGGCTGCTGCGGATCGGGGGTGTAGACCTGCCCGTCGCGCAGGATCGTCACGAGGGAGACGTTCTCGGGGAACGGGATCAGCCCCGAGGGCTTGCCGACGTACGGCGACTGGGCGGGCAGCGTCATCTCGACGAGGTTCGCGTTGCCCTGGCGGAACGTGAACAGCCGCACCAGGTCGCCGACCGTCACGGCCTCCTCGACCAGCGCGGACATGATGCGCGGCGTCGACACGTTCACGTCGACACCCCAGGCCTCGGTGAACAGCCACTCGTTGTTGGGGTGGTTCACCCGTGCGACCGTGCGCGGCACTCCGAACTCCGTCTTCGCCAGGAGCGAGGTGACCAGGTTGACCTTGTCGTCGCCGGTCGCCGCGATGACCACGTCGCAGTGCTCGAGGCGGGCCTCCCCGAGGGAGGACAGCTCGCAGGAGTCGGCGAGCAGCCACTCCGCGTCGGGCACGCGCTCGGGCTTGATCGAGTCGGGCTCCTTGTCGATGAGGAGCACCTGGTGGCCGTTGGTGATGAGCTCGCGGGCGATGGAGCGGCCGACGGCACCGGCTCCGGCGATGGCAACGCGCATGAGTGCTCAGTCCTCCTCGGGGCCGCGTTCGATGATCTTGTAGGCGTGCGTGGCGTTCTCCTCGCGCATGACCACGTGGAGCAGGTCGCCCTCCTGGATCACCGAGTCGCGCTGCGGCAGCATGCCCTCGCCGAGCCGGTCGATCCACGCGATCCGGCAGCGGGACTGCTCCTGGAACTGCACGGTCCGGTGCCCGATCCACGAGTCCGGTGCCGGGATCTGGTCGAGCCGGATCGTGCCGGAGGGGTCGCGGAAGTCGGGCTCGGCGCCCGCCGGGAGGAGGCGGCGCAGGACCTGGTCGGCCGTCCACTTCACCGTGGCGACGGTCGTGATGCCCAGCCGCTGGTAGACCTCGGCCCGGCCCGGGTCATAGATCCGGGCGACGACCTGCGCGATCCCGAACGTCTCCCGGGCCACCCGCGCGGCGATGATGTTGGAGTTGTCACCGCTGCTCACGGCGGCGAAGGCGTCGGCGCGCTCGATGCCGGCGTCGGTGAGCACCTTTTGATCGAAGCCGTAGCCGGTGACCTTGATGCCGTTGAACGAGGGCCCGAGCCGCCGGAACGCGTCGGGGTTGCTGTCGATGATGCTGACGGTGTGGTTGCGGTCCTCGAGAGAGCGCGCCAGCGTCGAGCCGACGCGCCCGCAGCCCATGATCACGACGTGCACGTGACGAACGCTACTGCAACGCCGACGGCTGGCGAGCCACGCTCGCTCGCATGGCCTAGCCTTGACGCTCGTGGGCGTCGGTGGGTTCTCAAAGAGGGTGCTGCTCGGGCGCAAGCTCCGCAGCGAGCAGCTCGGTGAGACGCTCCTCCCGAAGCGGATCGCACTGCCCGTCTTCGCCAGTGATGCGCTCTCCTCGGTGGCCTATGCGCCTGACGAGGTCTTCATCATGCTGTCGGTCGCCGGGACGTCTGCGT
>JBHEMB010000159.1:0-7000 GCA_046262855.1 Mycobacteriales bacterium
GACCTGCACGCCGTACCGGAACCGGCGGTGCTTCGGGTCCTGCACGCCGTACCGCTCCTGCAGCAGCTCGTCCCAGAGCTGCGTGAAGGCGCGCATCTTGCACATCTCCTCGATGAACCGCACTCCGGCGTTCACGAAGAACGAGATGCGCGCACACACCTCCCCGAAGCGCTCGTCGGGGACCTGGCCGCTGGCCTTGACGGCGTCGAGGACGGCGATGGCGGTGCACAGCGCGTACGAGATCTCCTGCACCGGAGTCGCGCCGGCTTCCTGCAGGTGGTAGCTGCAGATGTTGATCGGGTTCCACTTGGGGATCGAGGTGACCGTGTAGGCCACCATGTCGGTGATCAGCCGCAGCGAGGGCCCGGGCGGGAAGACGTAGGTCCCGCGAGACAGGTACTCCTTGATGATGTCGTTCTGCGTGGTCCCCGACAGCTGCGACGCGTCCGCCCCCTGCTCCTCGGCCACCACCTCGTAGAGCGCCAGCAGCCACATCGCCGTGGCGTTGATCGTCATGCTCGTGTTCATCTCGGCGAGCGGGATGCCGTCGAACAGCGCCCGCATGTCGCCGACGTGGCTGACCGGTACGCCGACCTTGCCGACCTCGCCCTTGGCGAGCTCGCTGTCGGGGTCGTAGCCGGTCTGCGTCGGGAGGTCGAACGCGACGCTCAGCCCCGTCTGTCCCTTGGACAGGTTGTTGCGGTAGAGCTCGTTGCTCTTCGCCGGTGTGCTGTGACCCGCGTAGGTCCGCATCACCCAGGGCTTGTCTGCGAGCCGACGGCTCGACGCGTTCTCGCTCATGGGGCACACCTCCAGTTACCGCAGCGTAACGAGGGTGTTCCCCCACCTGAAGACCCACGTGCCGTGACGTAGCGCACGGCCCCCCGTGCCTCCCCGCATGCAGGGACCTCTCCTCGCATGAAGGGATACTGCGCTGCCGATTTCCGCTCGTCATCGCCACCGCGGTATCCATTCATGGCCGGAGGGGGGCGGTGGGGGTCAGGGGGTGGCGACGAGGCGGCGGGCCTGGTCGGCGTCCTTGGCGAACACCAGGACCTGGACCTCGAGCTCGTCCTCGCTGATGCTGGCCCGCACCCCTGCCTGGCGGAGCACCTCGCACAGCATCTCGGCGTCGTCACGGGTCCGGACCCCGGCGACGGGGACGAGCAGCCCGAGGTCCCTGCGGGTCGACAGCGCGCGCTCGAGCCGGCGGGCGTCGCGGTCCCCCGTCGAGAAGACCCAGCGGCAGATCAGCGCGATCACGCCCATCGCCACGACGGCGACGCCGGGACCCAGCACGAACTCCACGCCTCGATCCTGCAACGGCTTGCTGGGAACCGCCAACCGGCGTGGCGCCCACCCTTCGTTGCGTGATCGTGATCACATGAGGGCAACCGCCGACCGGGCTGCCGCGTCTTCCTCCGTGAGAGCCGCGCTCGGCGATGGAGGACAGCACGTGAACCACGCACAGATGGCCGCAAACGTGCTCGCACTCACCGGCCGGCTCGACGTCCACGCCGCCGCTGACGCCCGCATCATGCTCGCCCAGGCCGTGGACAGCGGCGACGGTGAGCTCGTCCTGGACCTGACCGCCCTCGAGGCGGTTGATGCCACCGGCCTCGGTGTCCTCGTAGGTGCCCACCGTCGCGCGCAGCGCGCGGGGCGGACGCTGGTGCTCGAGGACGTGTCGGAGCCCGTCGGCCGGATCCTGTTCGTGACGAAGCTGGATCGGGTCCTCCAGACCCGCCGCAGCGCCTAGCGTGCTCGTCACGCTCTGACCGGGAAGGTCAGAAGAGCAGGTCGGGGCCGGGTTCGCGGCGGATCTGCGCGCCGAGCGAGGCGAGGGCGTCCACGAAGCCCTCGTAGCCGCGGTCGACGTGATGCACGTCGTGGACCTCGGTGACACCCTCCGCGACCAGACCGGCCAGCACGAGGGCGGCGCCGGCCCGGATGTCATGGGCGGTGACCGGCGCTCCGGACAGCTGCGGCTTCCCTCGTACGACGGCATGGTGGCCGTCGGTCCGGACGTCCGCGCCCAGCCGGACGAGCTCGTTGACGAACATCCAGCGGGCCTCGAAGACGTTCTCAGTGACCATCGCGGTCCCGTCGGCGATCGCGTTCAGAGTCAGCACCATCGGCTGCAGGTCGGTCGGGAAGCCCGGGTAGGGCAGCGTCACCACATCCACCGCCCGTGGCCGGTCGGTCATGACGACCCTGAACCCGCCGGGGTCGGAGGTCACGCAGGCACCTGCGGAGACCAGCTTGTCGAGCGCGATCTCCAGGTGGTCCGCACGGCCGCCGCGCACGGTGATGTCACCCCGGGTGAGGCACGCCGCCACCGCCCAGGTGCCGGCGACGATCCGGTCGGGCAGCGTCGCATGCGTCGTCGGCGACAGCGACGAGACACCCTGCACCTCGAGGGTCGAGGTGCCGATGCCACCGATCTTGGCGCCCATGGAGACCAGGAACTCGCACAGGTCCACGAGATCCGGCTCTCGTGCCGCGTTGTCGATGGTGGTCGTCCCCTCGGCCAGCACCGAAGCGAGGACGAGCGTCTCGGTCGCGCCGACCGACGGGAAGTCGAGCCACACCGGCGCACCGACGAGCTGCTTCGCCGACGCCACCAGGAAGCCGTGCTCGACCCGCGCCGTCGCCCCCAGCTTCTCCAGACCGGCGACGTGCATGTCCAGCCCGCGGGAGCCGATGGCGTCACCGCCAGGCAGCGCGACGCGCACCTCGCCGCAACGCGCCAGGAGCGGCCCGAGCACGGTGATGGACGCGCGCATCCGACGTACCAGGTCGTAGTCGGCCTCGTGCCCCGGCGCGGCCGGGACGGTGATCTCGACGGTGCCGGCGGCTCGGGCCACGTCGCATCCGAGCCGACGGAGCAGCTCGCTCATGATCGCTACGTCGAGGATGTCGGGAACGTTGGTGAGGGTCGTGGTGCCCTCTGCGAGCAGCGCCGCCGCCATCAGCTTGAGCACGCTGTTCTTCGCGCCCGTGACATCCACCTGACCGTCCAGGCGCGCGCCACCTGACACCACGAACCGCTCCACGTCGGTCGACTCTAGGTGCCTTACGTTGAGGGCATGCGACGCTCCCTGCTCCTCGTTGCGCTGCTGGCGGCCGGGTGCTCGTCGCAGTCCGCCGACCACGGCTCGACCGTCACCCCGACGAGCCAAGCACCCACGGCCAGCCGGACCGCCATGCCGGCGTTCGCGGTGACCCCGCTGACGGGGCCGCTGAAGTTCGTGAGCGTCGACCACAACCTCGGCTGCGACATCGAGTCGGCCTACGCCCGGTGCGACCCCGCGCACCATGCCTGGCCGTTACCGCCGCAGCCCTCCGACTGCGCCAGCGGCTGGGGTCACGGGATCGAGGTGCAGGCGGGCACCAAGGCCTCGTTCTTCTGCGGCAGCGACTCGGTGGCCGGTGGCAGCCGGGTCCTCACTCCCGGCCACGCCTTCCGGCTCGGCTTCATGCAGTGCGATGCCATCGGCGCCTCGACCATCCACTGCCACGGGACCTCCGACGCGCACGGCTTCACGATCAGCCGGGCGCAGTACTCGCTGACATGACGCAACCCTGAGGGCACAGTTGGCGTCCTGATGGGCATGGACGCAGCGTTCAGCGAGTACGTCGTCGCGCGGTCCGCCGCGCTGCTCCGGACTGCTTACCTGCTCACCGGCAACCGCACCGATGCCGAGGACCTGCTGCAGACGACGCTCGCCAAGACCTACCTCGCCTGGGACAACATCCGCGACCGCGCGGCAACAGACGGCTACGTCAGGCGCACCATGGTGAACACGCAGACCAGCATCTGGCGCCGGCACAAGCCAGAGGCCTTGTACGACGAACCGCCGGACCGACCCGGTCGGGACGCCCATGCCGACAGCGACCTGCATGACGCGCTCTGGAGCGCCCTTGCCAAGCTCGGCAGGAAGCAGCGCGCGATCCTCGTGCTCCGGTACTACGAGGACCTGAGCGAAGCCGACACGGCCGCCCTGCTGGGCGTTTCGGTCGGCACGGTCAAGTCCACGACCTCGCGGGCCCTCGCCGCTCTGCGCCAGGACGCGTCTCTACGCGACGACCCGCGCGCATCACTCCCCCTTGGAGCCCAGCCATGAAGCCCATCCGCCAGCACTCGGAAGCCCGGCCGGGTCAGGACCCAGCCGACGTTCCGGCTTCTCCCGGAGCCCAGCGATGAGCCCGATCGACGACGAGCTGCGCTCGGTGCTGCAGTCCAGGGCCGCAGCGGTGGCCCCCGCGCCCGACCCGCTCGGCGGGATCGAGTCCCGCGCCCGGGGCCTGCGCCGCCGCCGGGTCATCGCTTCCGTGTCCGCAGCTGCCTCCGTCGTGGCCGCGGCCGCCGTCGCCGTACCGCTCCTGACGCACGACCACGACACCGTCGTCCGCCCACCCGTCACCACCAGCAGCGCGGGTGCCCTCGATTTCGACCACCCCTGGGCCATGCGCGGCAGCCTGCCGTCGGCCGAGGTGAGCAGCCTGAAGGACAGCTGGCAGCTGCAGCAGCCCGGCTCGACCCTGTCGGTGCTGTTCGGGCAGCGCTACGCCGGCCACGACGAGGCCTGGTTCGTGACGTCGGACCGGCGCTCCGGCCACGCGACCTTCCTGACGGCCCAGCAGACCAGCATCCAGGCCGCGCCGTGGACCGGTGACGGTCGTTCGGTGGTCTTCACGTCGGCCAGCGACGACGGCCGCGGACGGCTCGTGGTCATCGCGGCTCCCGACGCGACCGTCGAGTACGCCGCCAACGGCCGCAGCTACCAACCGATCAGCGACGTCGGGCAGGCGCCGAAGGGCATCGGTCTCGTGCCGATCGAGGGCGACGACCCCGACGACACCCTCCGCATCACCGAGGCAGACGGCACGACGTTCACTCAGGACGCGCCGAACTGGACGCCGCCGCCGGGCAGTCCGCCCAGCAACCTGGTCAGGTGGGTCCACCGCGGCGACGCAGCGGATCAGCCACCGACCGGCGAGGTCCTGCACGCGTTCACGCAGGCGACCGGGCACAGCGACGACGACAAGGCGCACTACGTCTCGCTGTACGACGGAGCCGTGCAAGGTGTCCGCTACACGATCGGCCAGGCCTACTACGACGGCGACACGAAGGCGCACACCTTCGGGTACGCCACAGGCGGCAGCAACGGCCCGCAGGCGTTCCTCGGTCCGCAGACACCGATGGACACCGAGCTCATCGCGCTGCTCGTCGACAGCATCCCGGGAGCAGCCAGCGACCTGCTCGTGCTGGCCCCACGTCCCGGTACCGGTCAGCTGTCCTACTCCCCCGATGCGAGCACACCGTTCAAGCCGGTGGCGAACGGGCGCAGCGACCTCGACGGGATCGGCCTGGTCGAGCGGTCACGGACCGCGTCGAACGACCGCATCGAGCAGCTGGACGGTGACGGCAACCTCGACCGCCCGATCTACCGCGGACCGGTGCAGCCCTTCCTGTGCGGCAGCAAGGAGTGCGGCTGAGTCAGCTCCCCACCCCGACGCGCCCGCTGCCACGTGGTGTCCGAGAGGCGGGTGGGGCGTCGTTCGCGCCCCACTGGGCGACTCCTGACCCACGTGGCAGCCAGGGCGTCGGCCTGAGGGGATGTTGCCTACGCTGGGCCGCATGAACGTCCACCTCACGCGCATCTACACCAAGACCGGCGACAGCGGCACGACGGCACTGGGCGACATGAGCCGCGTGAGCAAGACCGACCCGCGGCTCGCTGCGTACGCAGATGTCGACGAGGCCAACAGCGCCATCGGCGTCGCGCTGGCCCTGGGTCAGCTCCCGGAGGACGTCTGGAGCCTGCTGCGCAGGGTGCAGAACGACCTGTTCGACGTCGGCGCCGACCTGTCGACGCCCGTGGTGCAGGAAGACCTGGGCTACGAGCCGCTACGCGTGCTGCCCGAGTACACCGCGCGCCTCGAGCAGGCCTGCGACCACTACAACAGCGAGCTGGAGAAGCTCTCGAGCTTCATCCTCCCGGGGGGTACGCCGGGAGCGGCGCTGCTGCACGTGGCCCGGACGGTCGTGCGACGTGCCGAGCGGGCGGTGTGGGCGCTGATCGAGGTCGACGGCGACCGCACCAACACGGAGGCCGCCTTGTACCTGAACCGGCTGTCCGACCTGCTGTTCATCCTGTCCCGCACGGCCAACCCGGAGGGTGACGTCCTCTGGAAGCCGGGCGGGGAGCGGTGAAGCACGCGCTCTTCCTGCCGATCTTCGACGAGCTGGCGGAGCCGCGGGTCGTGGCCGAGCTCGCCGCGGACGCGGAGCAGGCGGGCTGGGACGGGGTCTTCGTCTGGGACCACATCGACTACCGGGCACCGGTCACCGGCATCGCCGACCCCTGGGTCACCCTGGCGGCGATGGCCATGACGACGACCGGCATCACGATCGGCCCCATGATCACGCCACTCCCCCGTCGCAGGCCGCTCAAGCTGGCGAGGGAGGTCGTCTCCCTCGACCGGCTGTCGCGCGGGCGGGTGGTGCTCGGCGTGGGGATCGGGGGTGACAACAGCGGCGAGCTCACACACACCGGCGAGGAGACCGACGACCGGGTGCGCGGCGCCATGCTGGACGAGGGCCTAGAGCTGCTCGGCCAGGCATGGACGGGCCAGCCACTGACCCACCGGGGCGAGCACTACGTGGCCGACGGGCTGTTCGTCCGACCCACCCCGGTGCAGGCCAGGCTCCCCATCTGGGTCGGTGTCCGCTACGGACGACGCAAGCCGCTGCAGCGAGCGGCCAGGTACGACGGCATCTTCCCCATCGAGATCGACCACCCCGACAAGCTCGCGGAGACCCTCGACGCTGTCGACCGCCCGGTGGACCGGGCCTTCGATGTGGCGGTGGGCGCGGAGGACGACACCGACCCCCGCCCCTACGAGAAGGCCGGCGCGACCTGGTGGATGCGGGGCTTCTCGCCGTTCGACGTCACCGAGACGCGGGTCCGGACGGTGCTGGCTGCTGGTCCGC
>JBHEMB010000160.1:0-5481 GCA_046262855.1 Mycobacteriales bacterium
ACGAGCACCCGGTCGCTGCTCGCGCGCAGCGCCGCCACGTTGTCGAGGACCTGCTGGGTGGTCTTGCCCTCGGCGTAGACGACCTCGGGGTCTCCGGTGCGCAGCGCCCGGTGGGTGTCGACGAGGGAGTGGGCGAGCACGTCGTAGGGGGCGGTCGCGAAGCGTGCCAGGGCCTCGTCAGCGCTGAGCTCGCCAGCAGCGACCTGCCGCAGTAGTGCCAATGCCCCGTCTCGGTCCACGTGCGGAGGCTAGTCTCGGACCCGTGCTGCTCGACAACGACACCGCTCAGGTCGTCGCCCTTGCAGCAGCCGGAGCGGCGGTCCTGTCGCTGGGCTTCAGCACCGCCCTGCTCGTCCGGATCCGCAAGCTGGCCGAGGCGCACCAGGTGCTCACCGGGGGCGACAGGGGCGCGACCTTCGTCGAGTCGGTGACCCGCCAGCACCGCGAGCTGGAGGGGCTGCGCACCGACGTCGGGTTCCTGCGGGACGACCTCGCCGCTGCCCGCGCGGACCTCTCCGACGCGCTGCGCCACGTGGCCGTCGTCCGCTACGACGCCTTCGGCGACATGGGGGGCCGGCTGTCGTTCAGCGCGGCTCTGCTGGACGACGCCGGAGACGGGATCGTGCTGACCTCGATCAACGGCCGGTCGGAGACCCGCACCTACGCCAAGGGCGTCAAGGCCGGCGACTCCGACCACTCGCTCAGCCCGGAGGAGCAGCAGGCGATCGGCTATGCGAACCGGACGGCCGTCCAGCCGCGCGAGTTCGCCGAGCCCGCCAAGCGCGGCCGCTTCTCCCGCCGCTAGCGGTCACCACCGCGTCAAGATCATCGTGGAGCTCCAGCAGCCAGATCCGGCCGCCCACCTCCACTTTGATCATGACCGCCGCTGTCCTCCATGATCAAAGTGGAGGCAAGGGAGCCAGTATTGGCGGGCGCGGCCACACGATGATCATGGGGACCCCGGCTACCCGCACCGGGCCGGACCGCTGGCCGCGCGGTCCCTATCCGAACAGGCCGCTGCCGCCACCGCCACCATGGTTGTGGTGCGGCACGAACGGCCCCTCGGAGGCCTGCACCACCACGAAGCCCTGTCCCTGGAAGGCCAGCTGGAAGGCCTCGCCGGAGCCGCGGCCGATGAGCGCGCCCGCTCCCGCCGTACGCACCAGCTGCGTCCGCAGCGAGGAGCTCCACGCGATGGCCGACTGCAGGTCCGCGTACGTCGGCACCTGGCCGGCATCGAGCACCACGGGAGTGCCGAAGGCGCTGAGCACCAGCCTTCCGCTGCCGGTGAAGACCATGTTGAACACGCCGCCGGACAGCACCGACGCGCCCTCGACCCGGCGGATGTCCCACGACAACGACGGGTCGAAGGCCAGCACGTTGTCGCCGTTGACCGTGAGCGAGTCGCCGTCGAGGTCCACGATGTGCAGCTGGTAGGCGTGCTGCGCGAGGAACAGGTCACCCTGCCCCGAGCACCGCATCAGCGGCACGCCCTCGCCGGTGAGCGCCTTCTTGAGCAGCTTGCCGACGCCGCCGGCGCCCTGGTAGGCGAAGGCGATCTGTCCCTGGTAGACCACCATCGCGCCCTGCCGGGCGAGCAGCTCGCCGTTCAGCTGGACCTTGAGCAGGTACGGGTTCTGCAGGGACATGGTCTCGGTCGTGTCGGCCTCGAGGTTCTGGCCGAAAAGGCTGCTCTTCATGTGGCTAGCCTTGCACGCGTGATCGACCTCAAGCTGCTGCGCGACGACCCTGACCGGGTGCGTGCCTCCCAGCGCGCCCGGGGCGACGACCCGGCGCTCGTCGACGCGCTGCTCGCCGCTGACGAGGCGCGCCGAGCCGCGGTGACGCTCGCCGACGGCCTGCGGGCGGCCCAGAAGGAGGTCTCGGCGTCGGTCCGGACCGCCTCGCCCGAGGAGCGTCCCGCGATCCTCGAGAAGGCCAAGGCGCTGGCCGCCGACGTGAAGCAGGCGGAGGCCGCGCAGGCTGCTGCCGACGAGGCGCTGCGGGCCGCGCACCTCGCGGTGCCGAACCTCGTGCACCCCGCCGTCCCGCCCGGCGGTGAGGCTGACTTCGTCGTGCTGTCGCAGTCGGGCACCGTCCCGACGTACGACTTCGACGTCCGTGATCACCTGGCTGTCGGCGAGATCCTCAAGGCGATCGACACCGAGCGCGGCGCGAAGGTGTCCGGGTCCCGGTTCGCGTTCCTCACCGGGCCAGGGGCGCTGCTCGAGCTGGCCCTGGTCAACATGGCGATGGCGCGTGCCGTCGCCGCCGGGTTCACTCCCGTCATCGCGCCGGCCCTGGTGCGTCCGGAGGCGATGGAGGGCACCGGGTTCCTGGGCGCCCATGCCGCCGAGGTGTACAAGCTGGAGGCCGACGACCTCTACCTGGTCGGTACGTCGGAAGTGCCGCTCGCGGCCTACCACTCCGGCGAGGTGCTGGACGCGCTGCCGCTGCGGTACGCGGGGTTCTCGTCCTGCTTCCGCCGCGAGGCAGGGTCGCACGGCAAGGACACCCGCGGCATCATCAGGGTGCACCAGTTCGACAAGGTCGAGATGTTCTCCTACGTCCCGCCGACGGAGGCGGAAGCCGAGCACGAACGGCTCCTCGAGCAGGAGAAGGGGTTCCTGGCGGACCTGGAGCTGCCGTTCCGCACGATCGACGTCGCCGCCGGTGACCTCGGCTCGTCCGCATCGCGGAAGTTCGACAACGAGGCCTGGCTGCCGTCGCAGGAGCGGTGGCTCGAGCTCACCTCAACCTCCAACTGCACGGACTTCCAGGCCCGTCGGCTCGGGATCCGGCACCGGGTCGAGGGCTCGCCGCAGGTCGTCGCAACCCTCAACGGCACGATGTGCGCGGTCGGTCGCACCATCGCCGTGCTGCTGGAAGTGCACCAGCGGGCGGACGGCTCGGTGCACGTGCCGGCGGCGCTGCGGCCCTATCTCGGCGGGCTCGAGGAGATCACGCCAGCGTGATCCCGTCACACGGGTCGCCTCGGGCTCCGCGGCTCGTCGCCTCGGATCTGGACGGCACGATCGTCCGGTCGGACGGCACGATCTCCGCCCGGACCGTGGCTGCGCTCGGCGCGGTCGAGGCAGCGGGGGTGCCCTTCGTCATGGTCACCGGCCGGCCGGTGCGGTGGATGAAGCAGATCAGTGAGATGACCGGGCACCACGGCGTCGCGATCTGCGCCAACGGCGCGCTCGCGTACGACCTGCACTCCGAGCAGGTGGTGCGGTCCTCGCCGCTGTCACCCGCGGCCGCGCGCGAGGTCGTGGCGGCCCTGCGGGAGGCCGTTCCCGGGATCGCCTTCGCGGTCGAGCGGCTGCACGAGGGATTTGCCCACGAACCGACGTACCGGCCGCGCTGGGACTCCTCGGACGCGCGGATCGAGGCGCCCATCGACCAGCTGCTCACCGATGACGTCGTCAAGCTGCTGGCCAGGCATGAGGGGATCGGCTCGGACGAGCTGCTGGCCGCAGCTCTCGCCACGGGCGTCTCGGGGGCGACGTTCACGCACTCCTCGGGCGACGGGCTGCTCGAGATGTCGGCCGTGGGGGTCTCCAAGGCCAGTGGACTCGCGGCGTTCGCCGCGGATGCCGGGGTGGCCGCCGAGGACGTCGTGGCGTTCGGTGACATGCCGAACGACCTGCCGATGCTGAGCTGGGCCGGCTACGCGGTGGCCGTGGCCAACGCGCACCCGGAGGTGCTGGCCGCCGCCGACTTCGTCACCGGGTCCAATGACGAGGACGGCGTCGCCGACGTCCTGGACCGCTGGTTCCCTGCGGTCGACTGACCGCTAGAGGTACTGCCCGCCGCTGGATCCCGGGTTGGCCTCAGGGGTCTGCAGCATTCCCGGCGGCAGCTGCGGGCGGCCGCGCATCTGCTCCAGCTGCACCCGGGCCGCCATCTGCTGTGCGAACAGGGCGGTCTGGATCCCGTGGAACAGGCCCTCGAGCCAGCCGACCAGCTGCGCCTGCGCGATCCTGAGCTCCGCGTCCGAGGGCGGGGTGCCGTCGGTGAAGGGCAGCGTCAGCCGGTCCAGCTCGTCCTTCAGCTCAGGTGCGAGGCCCTCTTCGAGCTCCTGGATGGAGCTCTCGTAGATGTCCTTGAGGCGCCTGCGGGCGCTGTCGTCGAGCGGCGCCGCGCGCACCTCCTCGAGCAGCTGCTTCACCATCGAGCCGATGCGCATCACCTTCGCGGGCTGCTCGACCATCTCGACGGGGTTCTTCTCCTCGTCGCCGGTCGCCGGGGGGACCTCGACGCGCTGCCCGTCCTCGCCGACCACCACGATGTTGTGCTGCTGCTGCTCGTCGCTCATGCCACCATCCAACCGCACGACCGCAGGGCGCCTGCCTCAGACCTGGAGGACGACCTTGCCGATGTGGCCGGAGGCCTCCACCACTCGGTGCGCCTCGGCGACGTCGTCGAGCGGCAGCACCCGGTCGATGACAGGCCGCACGTCACCTGCCTCCACGGCAGGCCAGACCGCACCCAGGACGGCGCCGACGATCGCTGCCTTCTCCGCGGCCGGCCGCGCGCGCAGCGAGGTCGCGTGCACCGCGGCTCGTTTGGCCATGAGGACGGCCAGGTTGAGCTCGCCCTTCACACCGCCCTGCATCCCGATGACGACGAGCCGGCCGTTGGTGGCCAGGGCGGTGATGTTCCGATCCAGGTACTTCGCACCCATGTTGTCGAGGATCACGTCGAAGGCACCCGCCTCGACGAAGTCCTCGTCCCTGTAGAGGACCGCTCGCGTCGCGCCCAGGTCCAGGGCGCGGGACGCCTTCTCCGGCGAGCCCACGGTGACGGTCACACGGGCGCCGTGCCGGGACGCGAGCTGGATCGCGCAGGTCCCGATACCCGACGTACCGCCGTGCACCAGCAGGTGCTCGCCTGGCTGGAGAGCGGCGAGCTGGAAGACGTTGGACCACACGGTGCAGGTCACCTCCGGCAGCGCCGCGGCCTCGACCAGTGACAGGCCGGCGGGTACGGGCAGCAGCTGGCCGACGGGCACGGCGACCTTCTCGGCGTAGCCCCCACCGGACAGCAGCGCGCAGGACTGGTCGCCGACCTGCCAGCCCTCGACGCCGTCACCGAGCGCGCTGACGACACCGCTGCACTCCAGGCCCGGGTACGGCGAAGCCCCGGGCGGCGGCTCGTAGAACCCCTGCCGCTGAAGGAGATCCGCGCGGTTGACGGCCGTCGCGACGACGTCGAGAACGACCTCTCCCGGACCGGCGGTCGCATCGGGGACCTCGGCAACGGTCATTACCTCGGGGCCGCCATAGGACGGCAGCGTGACGGCGCGCACTAGCTCGGCCGCACCGATCCCATGACCGCCGTGATGTCGGTCGTGAACGGGATCCCCCCGTAGCTGCCCTTTCCGACGGTGTGGGTCTTCACCGGAAGCCGGTACGAGGGCGCCCACCAGACGGTCAGCTGCGCGTCGTAGGTCACGTCGCCCGAGAGCACCAGGTG
>JBHEMB010000161.1:0-4233 GCA_046262855.1 Mycobacteriales bacterium
CGGCTTCGACGATCTCGTCGCCGTGCACGCCTCCAGCACGACCAGCGTCATCCGTCTGTTCGACGGCCGCTCCGGCCGGCTCGTCCTGACCCGCCGGCAAGACGGACACGCCCTGGTCAGGCCCCTCACGGCGGGGCGGCCGTCGCTGCTCATCGTCACGCAGCAAGCTGGTGGCGGCCTGAGCGTCGAGCGCGTCAGTGGAAGCGGCCATGCGCTGTGGCAGCACGCTTTCACGGCCAACGTCCTGGCGGCGACGACCCCAGTGGGCGTGCAACGGTGCGGCGGCAAGGACCGGTACATCGTGCTGACCCGGACAACGGCAGGCGTCGATGTGGTGCAGGCTGTCGACCTCGCCACCGGTGAGGACAGCACGGTCGGGCCAACGGCACCGCTCGACCCGGGGCATGAGGCGTTCGTCGGCGACGACATCACCGGCGACGCCTGCCAGGAACTCTTCGTCGTCGTGCCACCGGTTCGTCCCGCCCGTGACGAAGCCGGGCTCCCTGCGGGCACTCGACGGCCGCAGCGGAGATGGCCTGTGGAACTACGACAAGCTGGACGGCGCGGGGCTAGACGGGCCTACGGTCCTCGGTGACCTCACCGGAGACCACCTGCCGGAACTCGGCATCGCCACCCGGACGGCAGGCGACGTCACTGGAGGTCCCGCGAGCGCCTACCGGAACGGCCATGTCTCCGTGTTGGACGCACGGACCGGGCACGTCCTCGTGGACCTCGACCAGCAGGGCATCCTGCCGTCCTCGCACGGCACCTTCGTGACCTACAGCACGACCATCAGCGGTGCGAGCTCACAGGCACAGTTCACCGGGCGGACCCTGACCCGTGCGATGCGCAGCGCGACGGTGCGCAACGCCAGGCCGATCGACCCGAACGACATCGCCTCGGTCTCGGTGACCGACACCGGCAGCGTCGGCGCGGGTGCGCACGCGTACGCCGTGACCTTCACGGGTCAGCAGGGCGGTCGACGGAACATCGGAATCGCCGGCGACCTGCGCCGCACCTGGGCGTTGCCGACGACGTTTCTGGCACTCCACGCGCGCATCGATCGGGCCGGGGACGACGCGGTAGGGATCGGCCAGCTGAGCAGAAGCACTACCCGGGTGCTGGGCCTTTCAGGCTCTGGGCGCCAGATCTACGCGACTTGCCTCCCGCTTCGTGTCACCGCGTTCGCACCCACGACAGAGACGGCACCGCGGCTCCTGGCGGCGGTCGACCAGCAGGGTGTCATCGTCGGGTTCGACGCCCGTACTGGTCGCACGCTCTGGTCGTGGAGCCCGCAACGCGGGACGCAGACGGGCGCGCCCGGCTGCTGAGAGCCGACCAGGGCGCCGCTGCTCCAGCTACGGGGAGCTGCCTGGAGCGGGCAGCGCGCAACCGGACAGGCCGGAGATGCGCTGACGGTCGCTCGACAGGCTCACGGTGAACGGGCACAGCGGCCAGTACTGCATCGGCGTTGTACTAGTCAGCACGACCTGCACGTCCGGTCCGTCGCCAGACACGCGCGCGGACACCGCGTCCCGCAGACGCGTCAGCTCGTCGAGGTCCTCAGCGGTGACGGCACCATCGGCGACGTACATCTGTGCCTGTCCCCGGTTGCCGGCCCGGGCGGCGGCGAAGAACGCATGCACCGTGCTGCGTCCGCTCCGCACCTCCTCAGCGGAAGCAGTAGGACTGCTTGCCGTGCTGCTGGCGGCAGGTGTGCCGCTCGTGTCCGCGGCGCAGCTGGCCAGGCAGACCCACAAGGCCACGCCGATCGTCAGGGCTCGACCGCACACAAGCATGTTGGACATCCTGTCCTGCACCTCGACAACCGCGCGACACCGGGGTCCGCACCGACGCGCCCGAAGGAGCGGCGCGAGAGTCTTGCCGGCCGGCCATGACGCATTTGCGGGCGCGCCGGGCACGGGATGGTGTCGGGCGGCTGCGGGACACTGCCGCGGTGGGGGGACGAGGTCGGGACAGGCGGCGGGGCCGGCGGTGAACTACACGGCCCTCGGTGATGGTGAGAACCGGCGCTGGTCGGGGCTGACCCGTGCGCAGTGGCGGGCGGCGCGGGCGGCGGGGCGCCGTTGTGTGGCCGGGCAGGTGCAGGGGGCGGCGTTCAGCTTGGGTGACGGCTTCTACTGCCCGTGCGGGGGCTGGGTGCTGACGGCCGAGCAGGCGCTGGTGCCGCGGTCGGGTGGGCTGAGATCGGTGACCGCCGGGTATGCCGCGTGGGGTACCCATGTGCTGGCCGCGGTGGACGTGGCAGGTCCGGGCGGGGGTGGTCCGCACGCGGCCGGACGGATCTGTGACCTGGCCGACGGGACGCATGCGCAGCCGCATCGGGACGCGGCCGGGAGGTGGCCGCCGGGGGTGAGACCGGCGGCGCGGCTGAACTCACGCTGGCTGAGCCTGCGTGAGCGGCGGAGATGGATGAGCCGCTGGACGTCGAGGACTACGCCGGTGGAGCCCGGCGAACTCGAACAGCTCCGACACCGGCGGCAGCCACGTCCAGACAGCGCCGGGTCGTCAGCGCACAGCTCCCACAACAGCGTGTCGACCTGCTCCGGGCCGCCCGCGAGCACGTTCCGTCCAGGCCCGCAGTTGGCTGACCAGCTGCCCCGGGACGTCCCCAGGGATGGTGGACGTGACAGCCAGCCCCGCCGGCTCGAGCGACACCCCGACCAGGGACCCCGCAGTCAGGCCGAGCCCGGACAGCAGCCCGGGCGGCAGCAGCCAGGCCGCCCCGGACACCTCCTCAGCATCGATGCCGCGCTCGGCCAGCACGTCGTCGTGGAAGTCCGGCAGAAGCTCGACGATCTCGCTCCCGTCGACCAGCCGGCAGCCGTCCTCGCTGTCCGTGAGCATCGACAGCGCTTCCAAGTCCGGCGGCGTGCTCAGAAAGCCACGGTCGACCTCTGTCGCGGTGAGGCGATGCGTGAACACCCGGCCGGCGAGCAGCGCCGGGACGCTCACGTGTCGGTCGTCGGTGAATGGCAGCACCAGCCCGAACTCAACGCTGTCGAGCAGTTCCACGACGGGCGCAAGCGGGTCTCGACCCAGGTCCACCCGCGTTCGGAAAGCGCCCGCGCGCACTCAGCCGCGGATCTTGCGACCCCGTCCGCGAGGACGTCGATGAGCGCGTCGGCGATCTCGGGCAGCGCGGCAGGAACCGGCACCCACCCGACGCTACCCAGCGACTGGGTGGGAGGCCGTCAGCGGTCACCGGCCGCCGCTGCGGCCCGCTGCATCTGGCCAAAATCTGGCCAAGAACGGTCTCCAGATCGACCAAACCACGCCCGACCTGCACGTTTATCGGTGCCCCCGGCAGGATTCGAACCTGCGCCCCTGCCTCCGGAGGGCAGTGCTCTATCCCCTGAGCTACGGGGGCTCAGGACCCGCTGAGGCTATCAGGGTGTGTAGGTTCCGTTCCGTGCAAGGAAGCCTCGGTCGAGTACTTGTCGTGGACGACGACGACGTCATCCGTCAGCTGATCACGGTCAACCTCGAGCTGGAGGGCTTCGAGGTCGCGACCGCTGTCGACGGGCAGGACTGTCTGGACAAGGTGAAGGACGTCGCTCCCGTCGTCGTCACCCTGGACATCATGATGCCGAGGCTGGATGGCTGGGAGGCGGCGAGCCAGTTGCGCGCCGACCCAGACACGGCCGGCATCAAGGTGGTGCTGCTGTCGGCCCGCGCCCAGGAGGCGGACCTCCAGCGCGGCAGCCGGATCGGCGTCGACGCCTACCTGACCAAGCCGTTCGACCCCGACGAGCTGATCTCCACGGTTCGCCGGCTGGCCGGCTTGCCGGAGGCCTGACCTACTTCTTCGTAGGAGTCGGCTTCGGGGTCACGGTGGCGGTGGCCGCGGGAGCGGGCGTCGTCGTGGCGGAGGTGCCGGGGCTCGCCGCGCCCGCCGGCTTGCCGGAGGCGGAGGCGTGCCCGTTGAAGGCGGCGTCCGCGGCTTGCTTGTCGCCCGTGTAGTTGACGCAGCTCGCGCCCTTCTCAGGCGTCTGCGGGCCCTGGGTGAAGAGCTCCAGGAACTTCTTGATCCGCCCGTCCGTGATCTTGTCGACGAAGATCTGCTGGCCCCATGCCTGCAGGCTGATGGGCGACTTGAGGCCGGGGTAGGGGCTCATCATGTGGTACGGGTCGCTGCCGACGTCCTTCTTCAGCGTCGCGAGCTCGGTCCCCTTCACCTTGTCGGGGTTGTAGGTGACCCAGACGGCCCCG
>JBHEMB010000162.1:0-4653 GCA_046262855.1 Mycobacteriales bacterium
CTGGGCCATCGACGCCGCCGCCGACGTACCGCTGCAGATCCACGCCTACGTCGACGGCACCTTCGCCCAGGCGGTCACCGAGGACCAGGCCCGCCCGGACGTCACGGCGGTCTACACCCAGTACGGCGCAGCGCACGGCTACCGGATCCCGCTGACGCTGTCCGACGGGACCCACGAGGTCTGCACGTACGCCTTCAACGCGCCGGGGACCGCAGGGGCCACCGGCAAGCTCGGCTGCCTGACGGTCAACGTGCAGCACGGGCCGGTCGGCGCGCTCGAGTCCCTGGCGCAGACCCCGGCTGGCATCCAGGCGACCGGGTGGGCCCTCGACGGCGACACGGACACACCGGTCGCCGTGCACCTGCGGGTCGACGACGCGACGACGATCGTCGTCCCCTCGGCGGAGACCCCCCGCCCCGACCTGGCCCCCCGGTTCCCGGACTACGGCCAGAGCCACGGCTTCGTCGTCCCGCTCGACCTCAGCGACGGGGCCCACAAGGTGTGCGCCTTCGGCATCAACGCCGAGAGCACGCCCGGCGGCAACAACCTGCTGGGCTGCCGCTCGCTCACCGTCGTGCACAGCAGCGTCGGCGTGCTCGACCCGCTGGCCACACCGCCCGGGACCGTGACGGTCTCCGGCGCGGCTCTCGACCCTGACACGGCCGACCCGGTCGACGCCGACGTCTACGTCGACGGGTCCTTCGTCCGTCGTACCACTGCGTCGTCGAGCCGACCGGCGGAGACGGCGTACGCCGCCTGGGGTGACACCCACGGGTTCAGCACGTCGTTGACGCTGGCTGACGGCACCCACAAGGTCTGCGCCTACGCACTCAACGCGGCCGGCACCCCCGGCGGGAACCGCCTGCTGGGCTGCCAGTCGGTCGCTGTGACGCACACACCGACGGGCAGTGTCGACAGCGCCGTGCAGACCGTCGAAGGACTGGTCGTGACTGGCTGGGCGCTCGACCCCGACACCGCGGCATCGTCCGCCGTGGACGTCGCCGTCGACGGCGCTGCGCCGGTCCAGACGCGCGCGAACCTGTCCCGGCCGGACGTCGCGGAGACCTACCCCGCGCTGGGCGCCCTGCACGGGTACCGGCTCGTGCTCCCCGGTCTTGCCGCCGGCGCGCACCACCTCTGCGTGACGCTGCTCAACGTCTCCGGCAGCCCGGGCGCCCCGACCGCGCTGCCCTGCCGCACGGTCACGGTGCGCCACAACCCGGTCGGTGTCGCGCCGGTGCTGGGCCGGCTCGGCAACGCCGTGACAGCGTCGGGCTGGGCGGTCGACCCCGACACGGCGGACGCGATCGAGACGCACCTCTACGTGGACGGCGCCTTCGTGAGCAAGACGGTGGCCTCGGCGACCCGCTCAGACCTGTCCGCTCCGTGGAACGGCTACGGCAGCGGACACGGCTGGACCGCATCCCTTGATCTCAGCGCCGGCTCGCACAAGCTCTGCGCCTTCGGCATCAACGTCGGGACCGGGACCAACGCGCTGCTGGGCTGCACGACCACCGTCGTGAAGCACTCGCCGTTCGGCAACCTGACCTCGGTCACGAAGCGGTCCGACGGCGTCGCCGTCTACGGCTGGGCGATCGACCCCGACACCACCGGCGGCGCGACGGTGCGGGTCACCTTCGACGGCAAGCAGGTGCGGATCCTGGGCGCCGTCCTGAGCCGGTCAGATGTCGGCGCCGCCTACCCGGACTACGGGCCCAAGCACGGCTTCTCGACGCTGTTGCACCCCGGCCGCGGCAAGCACACGATCTGCGCCGGCGCCGACAACGTGACCGGCACCCCGGGCACCGCCAGCGGCCTCGGCTGCCGCACCCTCACCCTCTAACCCCCACCCCCTCCCCCCATGAATGCGGGGTTGGGGGGACGTCAGGCGCGGAGGGCGTCGCCTTCGGTGCGGAAGGCCTCGGCCAGCGCCTCGCGCCAGCCCGGGAAGGGCGGGAGGCCGGCGGCGTCCCACGTGGCCCCGGACATGACCGAGTACGACGGACGCGTGGCGGCGGTGACGAAGCTGGCCGAGTCCGTCGGCAGCACCCGAGCCGGGTCGGCGCCGAGCTCCTCGAAGATCGCCTTGGCGAACCCGTGCCAGGACGTCGAGCCGCGGTTCGTGCCGTGATAGGCGCCCGGGGCGGCGTCGGACCGCGCCAGCGCGAGCAGGCCGCGCGCCAGGTCACCCGCCCAGGTGGGTGAGCCGACCTGGTCGGTGATGACGGTCAGGGTCTCCCGCTCGCGCTCGAGCCGGGCCATCGTCTTGACGAAGTTCGGCCCGCCGGCGCCGTAGAGCCAGGCCGTCCGGACGATCCAGTGCCCGTCCGGGAGGATCTCCTGGATCGCGAGCTCCCCGGCGAGCTTCGTACGGCCGTAGGCGTTCGTCGGGCCCTTCGGGTCGTCCGGCTCGTAGGGCACGGTGCCGTCGCCGGGGAAGACGTAGTCGGTCGACACCTGCGCCAACTGCGCCCCCACCTCCTTGCACGCGGTGGCCAGCAGGGCCGGCGCCGTCGCGTTCACGGCGTACGCCAGGTCTTCCTGCTCCTCGGCCTTGTCCACGGCCGTGTACGCCGCCGGGTTCAGCACCACCAGCTTGTGGTCCGGGTTGTCCGAGCGCACCACTCGAGCCCACTCGTGCACGGTGTCGCGGACGGCGAACGGGTCGGTGAGATCGATCTCCGGGAGGTCGATGCCGCGGCTGAACGCGATGTCGGAGGCCGCCCGCGCCTGCCTGACGAGCTCCGAGCCGAGCTGGCCGTTGCAGCCGGTGATCAGCAGCGCGAGCGCCATCAGGCCCTACCCGTCGGGGCGCCCGCGCCCACGACCTTCTCGCCGGCCGCCGCGTACTTCCGCTCCGTCGCGTCCTTCATCGGCCGCCACCAGGCCTCGTTCTCCTGGTACCACGTGACGGTCGCGAGCAGCCCCGCGTCGAAGTCGGCGTACGACGGCACCCAACCGAGCTCAGTCCGCAGCTTGCCCGCGTCGATGGCGTAGCGGAGGTCGTGCCCGGGCCGGTCGGTCACGTGGTCGTAGTCGTCGGCCGCTCGGCCGAAGGCCCGCAGGATGGCCTCGACGACCTCCTTGTTGTTCTTCTCGCCGTCCGCGCCGATGAGGTACGTCTCCCCGATCCGGCCCTTGTCGATGATCGTCCAGACCGCGCTGTTGTGGTCGTCGACGTGGATCCAGTCGCGGACGTTCTCGCCCTTGCCGTAGAGCCGCGGTCGCTGCCCGTCGATCACGTTGGTGATCTGCCGCGGGATGAACTTCTCGACGTGCTGGTAGGGCCCGTAGTTGTTGCTGCAGTTCGAGATCGTGGCCTGGACGCCGAAGCTACGCACCCATGCGCGCACCAGCAGGTCGGAGCCGGCCTTCGTGGAGCTGTACGGCGACGAAGGGTTGTAGGGCGTGTCCTCGGTGAACCGCTTCGGGTCATCGAGCTCGAGGTCGCCGTAGACCTCGTCGGTGCTGACGTGGTGCAGCCGCTTGTCGTGCCGGCGCACCGCTTCCAGGATCGTGAAGGTGCCGATCAGGTTGGTCTGCACGAACGGCGACGGGTCGTTCAGGGAGTTGTCGTTGTGCGACTCGGCCGCGAAGTGCACGACGAGGTCGACGTCGGCCACGAGCGAGCCGATCAGGGCGCCGTCACTGATGTCGCCCTCGACGAACCGGATCCGGTCGCGCACGGGGTGCAGCGAGGTCCCGTCGCTCGCGTAGGTCAACGCGTCGACCACGGTGACCTCCACGTCAGGGCGGTTCGCGAGGGTCCAGTGGACGAAGTTGGCGCCGATGAAGCCGGCGCCGCCGGTGACGAGGATGCGCATGCAGACATTCTCCCAAAGATCGTGTTCGGCCTGTCCGTGGGACGCGCGGCGGGCGTACGGCGGTTGCCCGCAGACGCGGAACCGCCCGGCCCCACGAGGGGACCGGGCCGGTGACCGGTGCCTACTTCTTGCGGGTGGGGATCACGAGCCACGACTCGCCGTTGAGCTTCTTCGAGCTCATGCCGATGTTCATGCCGTGCTGCCTGACGGCGAGCACGATCGTCTTGAGGGTCGCCCCCTTCGCCGCAGCGGGCGGCGTGAGGCTGAACGGCACGTAGACGATGTTGTCGCGTGGCGACGCCTTGGCGTCCACCGAGGAGGAGCCGAAGTCGAGGCGCTTGCCGGTCGTCGTCGTCGCGGTCATGGCCACGTCGAAGGTGACCGTGCCCACGCCACCCGTGCCCGTCCAGGACCCGGCCGCGAGCTGGCCGGTGACCTTCTTCAAGGCGTCGATCTTGACGAGCCCGACGGCCTTGCTGCTGGTGTACTTGTCCGATTCGTAGCCGATCAGCTCGTCGGCCGGCAGGCCACCGATCGTGCCGCAGCCGTCCGCGGAGTCGTCCTGGACCCTCGGCTCGAGCCGGCCCGGCTCAGCCGTCGTCCCGCAGCCGTTCTGGGCCAGGTAGAGGGTCTTGCTGGTGGCGCTCGTGCGCGGCGGGTCAGCAGCGAAGGCCAGGGCTCCCGTCGCAGCGGTAGCGGCAATCGCCAGGAGCAGTGCGGGACGGATGAGCTTCATGGTTCTCCTGGGTGGAAGTGCTGGGCCTACTTGCCGACGGCGACGCACGAGGCGGCACCGGCGAGGTAGTACTTGGTGCCGGTGGCGTCATCG